>WOYN01000150.1 GCA_011620825.1 Candidatus Methanomethylophilaceae archaeon
GGCCGAGAGGGCCGTCAACGGAGAGGTGGTCGGATTGGACATCACCCCGGCGATGCTTGAGCTTGCAAGGAAGAAAATGACAGATATGGGAATCACGAACATCGAGTTCGCGGTCGGAGACGCGTTGGATATACGGATGCCCGACGGGACGTTCGATGCTGTCACATCAGGGTATATGCTCAGGAACGTCACCGATATTCCGAAAGCGATAAGCGAAATGCACAGAGTGCTCAGGGTAGGCGGTAAATGTGTCGTCGCAGAGCTTGCAAGGCCGAGGAGCAGGCTCGTACGCCCGTTCTACAATTTCTATATGAACCGCATAATTCCACATTACGGCCGTAAGTATGACAAAGGCCAGGCCATCGACGGGAGGCAGCCTGCCTATGATTGGCTGACATCTTCGATAGAAGGTTTCCCGTACGGCGATGCGATGGTTGAGATATTCCGCAACGCAGGGTTCAAGGACGCCAAATGTTACGTAAAAACGTTCGGTGCGGTCAACATCTACGTCGCCTCTAAGGAAGAATAAATTTAAATTGTCCTGGCCGGGAAAGCCGGAAATTGTTTTATGGTTTGTTCTTGGGGCTTTCGTAGAACGCTTTGATGGCCCTATAGAGCATGAGCACGTCTGCTTTGGATACGACCTCGAGGGGCGCGTGCATCGAAAGGATCGGGACCCCCATGTCTACAGTGTCGAGGTTGTGAAGCGAGATCTCCGATGCGATCGTTCCTCCGCCTCCTGCCTCTATCTTTCCAAGCTCCCCGACCTGCCAAGGTATCTTTGCTCCGTCGAGGATGCTGCGCAGGAAGCTCATGGTCTCGGCGGAAGCATCGTTGGTCGAGTACTTTCCGCCCGATCCCGTGTACTTCGAGACAACGGGTCCGCGTCCGAGGTACGAGCAGTTCGCCGGTTCGTACACATCCATGAATGCGGGGTCTATTGCGGCGTTGACGTCGCAGGACAGGCACATCGATTTTTGCAGTATGTGGCGGACCTTCAGGCCGTATGTATCGGCGATATCCTCGAGGAAGTCCCTGAAGAAGAAAGAGCGCATGCCCGTGTTGCCGTCCGAACCGGTCTCTTCTTTATCGGCGAACACTGTGACGGTGGTAAATTCCGGTTCTTTCGCATCGAGTTCCGCCATGAGGCTCGCGTAGGCGCAGACGCTGTCGTCCTGGCCGTATGCTCCGACCATGGACCGGTCAAGACCCAGGTCTATCGGCTTCGTGGCGGGAACCGCGCATAGTTCGGCGGAGAGGAAGTCCTTCTCCGATATCCCGTATTTCTCTGACAGGATGTTCATCACGTTCAGTTTGACCCTCTCGGTGACCTTTTCATCGTTGTATGGCCAAGAGCCGATCAGTATGTTCAGGTTCTCGGGGTTGAACGCCTCTGCGACAGGCTGTTTCATCTGGTTCTTTGCCAGGTGAGGCAACAGGTCCGTAACGCAGAACTGGGGTTCGTCCTCCTCCTCGCCGATGCAGATTTTTACTGTCTTGCCGTCGTTGGTGCAGACGACGCCGTGCAGGGACAGAGGAATCGCGAACCATTGGTATTTCTTGATTCCTCCATAGTAGTGGGTCTTGAAATAAGCCATCCCGGTGCTCTCGAACATAGGGTTGGGTTTGAAATCGAGCCTAGGGCTGTCCGTGTGGCTCACGCCGATGCGCATTCCCTCCGAGACAGGTTTAGACCCCATGGTAACCATCAGGAGGCTCTTTCCGCGGTTGTTCATGTAGAACTTGTCACCGGGACTATACTTCTTTCCCCTGACATATTCGGCATATCCTTTTGATCTGAGGATAGGTACGGTGTAGTCAACGATTTCGCGTTCGGTCTTGTTGTAAAGGAATTTTTTGTATCCTTCGCAGAATTCGCTCGAATCCTGCAGCATCGAGTTGTCGATCTCTCCAAGGCTCTTGGGCTTCATCAAAAGTTCTTCTGCGAGCTGTTGGCCTTTGGTCTTCTCTTCATCCATGATACCGCAATAACGGCGTTCTACTTGATTCTTTTCAAATAACTTTCTATTCAAGTAATCACACTCGGATGATATGGCAGTTTAATATGACGTAATAAATAAAAAAAGACATCATTAATCAATAATGTGTCTAAATAATGTCACTAATAATTAAGATAAAAGTCATTATAAAGGCACTATAAACGATAGGTTTATATTCTTTAATTGAGGTTGTCATCTCGGGATGCGTTAATGCGCTACGCGGAAGGTAAGGCCAGCCGGCCGGAGGGGATTAGAACAGAAAGTATGCCCCTGCAGAACTGCCACCCTCTGAAATTCTGGGAGAATTATTCGGCATTCGCAAATTCCGGTGGCGGATCTATAAACGTGTACAATACCGGCGGATTCGATTCCGATACAGATGAATTTATAGCGAAGATACGGGAGGGACTTTTCGATCGCTCTGTAGTGAGCTCCAATGTTTTGATGGAATCGGACATCAAGAAAACCATGGACGGCATTTCGGTAAACGTTCCCTCTGCAGACAGACGCCTGCGCCCCGTATTTGTCGGTGATTCCAAAGAGACTGGAACATTTGCAAGATTTGAAGGGAGATCAGTGAAGTGCAACATCGATAACATAAGATCGATGATACGCGACAGCAAGGACCTTCCATATGATTCGGCCCCTGTTATAACAGACATATCTATTCTCGATATGGAATCGGTCAGGGCTTTCAGGAAATCAGTCGGAAGCAAAGGGCATATCTGGGAATCCAGGACCGATGATGAATTTCTTTCGTTGACATCCGCTGCGGCAGATACAGAGGGCTGGCTCAGGCCCACATATGCCGGTATTTTGTTATTTTCCAATTATTATACTGCATCGGCGATTTTTCCGGGTTACCGTCTGAAGTACAAGGACGAAAAAACACTGATCGATTCTGAAG
>WOYN01000035.1 GCA_011620825.1 Candidatus Methanomethylophilaceae archaeon
ACAGAAACACAGACCTGACCGAGGGCGGGATGACAGGATTGAAGCAGGAGATCGGCCGCAACCGTAACATATCCGAGGCGGTCACTGCCTATGGGATCGAACTGGACGAGATACTGCTGGTCGGCGGGGGGCACATAAATCCCATGACAAAGAGGCCGATGGTAAACGAGAATATGAGAGCCGACGCGTTCGAAGCACTGCTGGCCGCAATCTATCTGACCTACGGGATGGAAGACGTCCGGAAGATAGTCCAGGAAGTGCTCGTCGCGCGCCAGTCACGTATTTAACGGGGAATGGACATTATCAAACGTGGCAGAAATCATTGAAAATACGGCAGAATCCATAAGAAACATGACCATCCGCGGTGCCGGCAGGATCGCACGCGCCGGAGCTTCTGCGATGGGCGATTTTGCTATGAATTACAAAGGGGCGTCGCTGGAAGATTTCCGCCGCGACATCAAGAAAAGCGCCGATGTCCTCATAGCGTCCCGTCCCACGGCAGTTTCGCTGTGGAACGGGGTCAGGGCGACCATGAGGGGCCTGTCCACCGTGTCGACCTTACAGGAGGCGAAGGATACGGTCTCTTCCAACGCCGCAGAGTTCGTCGAGATATCCTCCAGGGCCGTGGCGACGATAGCCAAGATCGGTGCCAACCGCATCAATTCCGGCGACGTGATAATGACGCACTGCAACAGCAGCGCGGCGATCGGCGTCATCAAAGAAGCTCACCGCCAGGGCAAGGACATCAGTGTCTACGCGACGGAATCCCGCCCATGGAGGCAGGGAATAATCACGGTCAACGAGCTGGCCGAGGCAGGAATAGATGTCACTCTGATAGTCGACAGCGCCGTGCGGACGGTCATGAAGGAAGTGGACAAGGTCTTCGTGGGCGCGGACACAATAACGTCCCACGGCGCGCTTATCAACAAGATCGGCACGTCGCAGCTGGCGCTGGCCGCGCACGAGGCCAGGGTACAGTTCTATGTCTGCAGCGAAACATACAAGTTCTCATCGGCGACTATTTTCGGAGATATGGTGACCATCGAGGAGCGCAGCCTCGATGAGGTTGTCAAAAAGGGAGAGATTTCCGAGTCCGTCAAGATATTCAACCCCGTTTTCGACAGCACGCCGGCGGCATACATAGACGCGATAATAACCGATGTAGGGGTGATACATCCTGGCGCCGTATACGAAGTGATGGTCAGACAGCTCGGTGACAGTCTTTTCGAGGAGTGAACCAAATGGCAGGATTTTCATATCTGCATCTGGGGGAGGAGGCGGACCCGGCGACCGATGTGGTGTGCAAATACCGCGTCACGACCGATCTTCCGATAGAGAAGGCGGCCGAAGCCATCGCGGCAGAGCAGTCCACGGGGACATGGACGGGCATATCCACGCTGACCGAGAAAACCCTGGTGAACTATGGGGCCAGGGTTCTGGCCATAGAAGGGGATTTGATCACGATAGCATTCCCGGACGTCGATTTCAGCATCGAGGTCGGAGGAATACCTCAGATACTCAGCGTGGTATCGGGGAACCTCTACGGGCTCGAGGCCCTCAAAGCGGTCAGATTCGAGGATATAGAATTCCCGAGGAGCATCAGGTCGATGTACAACGGGCCGAGGTTCGGTGCCGAGGGTCTGAGGAAGATACTCGGACGCCCCGAGAAGCCGCTGATCGGAACGATAGTGAAGCCGAAAATAGGGTTATCGCCT
Source organism: Candidatus Methanomethylophilaceae archaeon (assembly GCA_011620825.1). Lineage (GTDB taxonomy): Archaea > Thermoplasmatota > Thermoplasmata > Methanomassiliicoccales > Methanomethylophilaceae > VadinCA11. The sequence continues at coordinate 1,716 of WOYN01000035.1, forward strand.
AAGGAGACCGCCGAATACGTCTACGAGGCCGGGGCGGGAGGATTGACCAACAGCAAGGACGATGAGACCCTCGTGGACCAGAAGTTCTGCCCGATGCAGGACCGCACTACAGCGGTGGCCGAATCGCTCGACAGGCTGGCCAGCGAGGGCCATAAGATGGTACACGCGGTGAATGTAAGCACGAACGGCGACAAGATACTCGAAGTGGCAGAAAAGGCCCAGAGCTGGGGAGCCAAGCAGCTTATGGTCGATGTTATAACATGCGGGTTCGGGGCGGTCCAGGCCCTGGCCGAGGACCCCTCGATAAAGGTGCCGATCCACGTCCACAGGACGATGCATGGTGCAATGACCAGAAATCCGGAGCACGGAATAGCGATGCTTCCGATGGTCAAGATCATAAGGATGTGCGGGGGAGATGCGTTGCACATCGGGACGCTGGGTGCGGGCAAGATGTCCGGCGATATCAAAGGAGACCATGACAACCTCGACGCGTGCCTCGACACCTCCTCGCCCTACAGGACCGTCATGCCCGTGTGCTCCGGAGGAGTATACCCGGGAATGCTGGAGAAGATGATACGCGTATCCGGACTCAACGTTCAGATACAGGCGGGAGGAGGTGTCGCCGGGCATCCCGGCGGGGTGAGGAGCGGGGCGATGGCCATGTCCCAGGCAGTCAGTGCCATTTACGACAGGATCCCTCTCGAGGAATACGCCAAGAATCACAGGGAACTCGCCCAGGCACTGGAGAGATGGGGGCTTAAAGAATGAAACTGAAAGTAAGGTATTTCGATGTGGACTCGTCCGAACCGACGGTCCTGATGCATGACGACGACTGCGAGGAGATCGGGGTCAAAGAGAACGACAGAGTGAGGCTGGAGAACAAAGGTTTCGCCACCGCCCTGGTAAGCAGGACGGACACGCTGGTCGAGCGCGGTGTCATACTGGTGCCCGCAAAGACGATGGCGGCCATAGGTGCCAAGGACGGCTATACAGTATCCGTCGAGTTCGCCCAATCTCCAGAGTCGGTGCGCAGCATACGCAAAAAGATGGACGGGGAGGTCCTTTCCAAGGACGAGATCTCCGGCATTGTCCATGATATATTGGACACAAAGCTGTCCAAGATCGAGATATCCGCATGGCTCACATCCCTGTACATAAACGGG
>WOYN01000140.1 GCA_011620825.1 Candidatus Methanomethylophilaceae archaeon
ATTCGAATATGCGAGTCAAGATTTACTTAATATTTATATCTTTTTAAAAATCATGTCCGCGAAAAAATAATAAACAGAAAACCAACGGAAGGAGTTAAAATTCTATTCAAAATGCCCAGATACAAAAGATAATTTGTAAAAGATAATTTGTCTGTCACAGGATGTTTATTAAGGTTAATTCGCCGATAAATAATCTGCTAAGGAGGCCAACAAGATCATAGCGTATATCGATATGGAAAAATGTCCATCTCTGGAGGAATACTGCGAACCGATGAGGAAATGTCCTCTTGGCTTAATATATCGGGTAGAAGACGAGAATGCCCCTATGGGATGGCGTACTTATGCGGATCCGGAGAAATGCGATGGGTGCGGGGTCTGTCTAGACTTATGTTGCGGAGAGGCAATAGAATTAAGAGAAAACATGGTCTGACGATTTTTTTTTGGTTTATGGCACGTCTATCAATAGAAAAAAATGCCGCAGACGAATGCAACAAAGGACGATGCCGATCTTAAAATTACACGCATGCCGGTTCATGCCCGGCCGGACAGTTTTGTTTTTCCGATCTTCCGCAAGTATATCGCAACGGAACGTGCCTGCATGTAAAAAGAAAAATTGCACCCTGCCCCTTCAGGCAGAGGTTTTTAATCAAAATTGTTTAACTCAGCGTCTCCTTACGAGTAGGATGGCCAGGGCAGCCATTATGGCTATCGCGGCGGCGGAAGCCCCGACATACAGGAAGATGTTGTCTTCAGTTGCACCTCCGTCGGAGCCATCGTCGGGATCATCATTCTGATCGTCGGCCGCCTCGATGGTCAGAGTTCCTGCCACATATGAGAACTCGTAGTTGTCCGCCGCACCTCCTGCGGGTGTGAGAGAATACGTTCCCACCGCTGTGTCGGAGTTGCTGACGGTCGGAGCGACATATCCGCCTGCAGTGGAGGCGGTCTCGTTTCCAACGAATCCGGTCACATTAACGGTGAGCTCCGGAGCCGTTCCGAAAACGACTGTTTCTCCTGAATATGTGGCGGTCAGCGTGGCCTTTGCGATGGACCAAGTTACGGTCTTGTCGCTCGTGGTGCCGTCGGACCAGATATCAACGTCAGGATTAATCAGTCTGGCCGTCGAAGTATACATTCCAACATCCTTTCCTATGTTCGTGCTAAAGACGTATTTGGAGGTATTAACGGCACCGATCTGATCGTTGCCATTGTAGACAAGCCCGCTCACTCCACTTGGTAAAGGTACTGTCGGAGAGCCGTCCCATATTATCCTTGCTACATCGGTCGTGGTATATGCCATCGGGGCCCTTTCGGCCGGGTCGGTGATCACCACACCCTCTGTCCTCAGGGTGAGCTGGGTGGAGGAGACCGTGTTTTCCGTCAACAGGATCTTCGTCACGGTGGTGAAGGCGCTTATCTTTGAAAGGTCCACCGCCGCAGGGCTATCCACAACAACCGTAGTCGGGGCAGGGAAAGCGGCCAGAATTTCGGTATAATCCGTCACTATCGAAGAATCATCTCCCTTCACCATAACATAGGTCAGTGCACTGCACCCCGAGAAGGCCGTGATTTCCACATCGATGCTGTCCTGCATGGTTACAGAGGTCAATGCCGTGCTCTCGCTGAAAGAAAAAGCATTCAGGGAATCCACGCTGTCCGGTATCGTTACAGATGTCAGAGAGGAGCCGGTGAAAGCGTTGATTCCGACGGCGGTCACGCCGTCGGGTATTACGAACGCCCCGCTCCTGGCGCAGGGATACCGTACAATAGTCGTGCCGTCCGCATTGTACAGAACTCCGTCGTCGTCCATATAGTCTGTGTTTCCTTCAGCCACGAAAATGTTGGCGAGGTCCGAGCAATTGTAGAACGGTATTTCGCCGATGAAGGAGACGTTTTGGGGAATCGTTACGGAGGTCAAGGACGTACAGCTGTCGAACGCGCCGCTTCCTATAGATGTAATGCTGTCAGGCAACGTGACCATCGCTAAAGAAGAGCATATGCCGAAAGCACCGTTACCGATCGTTGTGACACCTTCCGGAATCGTCACGGACTCGAGGCTCGTGTAGCTGTAGAATGTATTTTCACTTATCGATGTGATGCCTTCTGAAAGGGTTATGGAAACGAGGCCCTCACAGTAGGAGAATGCGTTAATCCCAATCGTCGTGACGCTGTCCGGGATAGTCACGGACGTGAGGCTAGTGCAACCATTGAAAGCACCGTCGCCAATGGATTCAAGGCCCGCAGGAATCGTCACAGATGCAAGGCTCGAGCAACCGGAGAATGCCTGAGTGCCGATCGTTGTTACGCTGTCCGGAATCGTCACAGATGTCAGATTGACGTAATTCTTGAACGCATAGTCACCGATGGAGGTCACCTCGAAGGCCGCGCTCTCGCTCATGTAGTAGCTGTCGATGACGGCCCCGGTTGCTGTATTGTCATAAAGTCCGACTACCTGGGCCGTCATATCTGCCCTGTTCACCTGATACTTCACGTTGGAGTCGGATGGTTCGATTGTAGCTATCTGGACCCAGACCGTGCGGGTCTCAGCGGCGAAAACGTTGCCTTCAAGATTTTCCGCATCAATAATCGTCTCTCCGCTCATGTTCTTGAAAGTGAGCCCCGAGATGTCGTGGGTCGACGAAGAAGTCGCTATGCCGATCTTCGTGATCCGGTCAATGGAGGCGATGCTCGCAAGACTGACCGACGCCGTGCTGCTGAACGCCACAGATGTGACCGTCTCTGGGAACAAACCGATGACATCGGTATAGTCGGTCACCGAATCGCCGAACAGGCCCAAAGAGTTGAGGCTGGTGCAACCCGAGAATGCATCGGGCATCACATAAGAAGTCATATCGGGCAGGG
>WOYN01000018.1 GCA_011620825.1 Candidatus Methanomethylophilaceae archaeon
ATAACGATGTCCGACTCGGCCGCGTCCCTGAGGCTCCTGCCGTTCTTTGCGGCAGGATCGATGACAATTATTTCATGGCCGGACCTGCCGAGCAGACGTTGCATCATCCTCCCCATCTGCCCCTGTCCTCCGATTATTGCGATATTCTTTCTTTCGGACGATCCTCTGGGGACCGAGGCCTGGACGCTGATCGACTGTTCCGTCAGTATCCTGCAGATGTCCTCTGCGGCCTCCGGGCTCAGCCCTATCATGTCCGCCAGCACCCTGAATCTTTCAAGAGTGGCCCTTTCGACGGCCACGTCTCGGACGCCCTTTCCCGCGGCGGCCTTGATGACCCCAATCTTCTCTGCTATCTTCAGTCTCTCGCCGATCAGCTCCATGATGCTGTCATCTATCCGGCGCATGCCAGACCTCAGGTCCTCTATGTTTTCCATTTCGATCCCGTCTCATTTTTTTCTTATGCTCTTCATTGCCTCTTCCACGCTGGCATCTCTCAGCACGATATCGGTTATCGCGCGGGTGATACCTTCCACATCCCTGTGCTGGAAGATGTTGCGGCCAATGGACACGCCGCGTCCGCCTGCATCGATGGAATCCCTCACCATTGTCAGCATCTCCAAGTCCGATGACATCTTGGGCCCTCCAGCGATCACGACCGGGACAAGGGCTCCCCTGACCACTTCTCTAAAGGAATCGACGTCGCCGGTATAGCTGCATTTCACAACATCCGCCCCAAGCTCTGCGGCGGCCCTGGCACTGTGGGCCACGAGGGTCGGGTCGAATGAGTCCTCGATCTTCGGCCCGCGGGGGTATGCCATCACCAGCAGAGGCATCCCCCACTCTTCGCATTCTCGAGATAGGCCCCCTAGGTCGCGGAGCATCTCCGGTTCCGTCTCGGCACCGAAATTGATGTGCATCGAAACAGCATCGGCGCCCATCTTCAGGGCCTCGGATATGCCGGCGACCAAAACCTTGCTGTTGTTCGTATCGCCCATGTTTGTGGATGCTGACAGATGCAATATCAAACCAATGTCATGACCACCTGCGCGGTAACCGTGTCGGACGAGGCCCTTATGCATCAGTACTGCGGTCGCGCCGCCGTTGGCGACGGCATTTACAGTATGTTTCATATCGATCAGGCCGTCGGTAGGCCCTATCGATATCCCGTGGTCCATAGGCACTATGACGCAGTTGCCTGTTTTTCTATCAATTATTCTTTCCATTCTGACGTTTTTTCCAAACATGATTCTAACCGTGCTACGTGCTAACATGTAGCACGGTATATTAATTTATTTCCACTCTGCGTCCGAAAAAATAAGAAAACGCTTTATTGCAGCACCGCGGCGGCGGCTTCGGCGGCCGCCGTGTCGGCATCTGTTCGCGCAATAACGACGGCGATGCCTTTCGAGAGAAGAATCTTCTCCGGCATATGCCCGATCTCCGATACTGCAACCGCTTTGCAGCCCTCGAGCAGATCGGCGGTAGAGGAAATGCGGTCTCTGTGCTCCTGCCCGGCCACGGGGGAGTCTGCAATAGCCTTCACATCTCTTATGAACCTCACGGTCTTTCCGTCGGAGGCATAGATCCTGAACATCTTCGCGTTCCCGAAACCGCTGTCCACATCCTTCCCGTCCGTCGTCGCGACCGCCACAAGAACTTCTTCTTCGTCGGGGTTTTCAATCGTCATATTGGCAATCCTTTCCTTTGAGGGGCCGCATCCGGCGGCGCAATTACCGATATGGACGAATTCCGAGGAACGGTCATTGCCCAGTAGGCCTATTGCATCCGCACGGCACTGTCTGCAGTGTCTCATCATGCGTGCATCGGCAGAGCAGAGGTCCATCATCTTCTTTCTTTCAGAAGGAGTGGGAGCGCGTCTGTTCTCGAATTTTGTCCCGGCAACCGGTATCAGCGGCAGGATGTTGATGATGTACGCCCCGAGTCTCTTCACCTCAGAGACAAGTTCGGGTATCTGAGCGTCATTTATTCCAGGGACCATGACGATGTTTACCTTGACGACCATCCCCAGCTTGGCACACATCCTGATGCCATCTTTCTGGTTTTCGATAAGTCTCTCGGCGGCCTTTCTTCCGGAAAGCTTGTGGCCTTCCCAGATGACAGATCCATAGATCTGTTCGCCGACGTCGGGGGTTGCGGCGTTCATAGTGACGGTAAGGAACCTAACGCCGAGGTCGTAGAGCTCCTGTGCGCGTTTCGGCAACATAAGGCCGTTGGTGGAGATGCACGACGTCAGTTCCGGATATTCTTCCTTTATTAACCTTAAGGTCTCGAAGGTCTCTTCGTTCGCTAGCGGGTCGCCCGGACCGGCGATTCCCAATACCGTGAGATTAGGGATCTTCTCCAGGACGAACTTGACCTTATCGACAGCCTGCCTGGGTGACAGTACCTCACTGGTCACACCCGGACGCGATTCATTGGAACAGTCATACCTTCGGTTACAGTAATTGCATTGAATATTGCACTTAGGAGCAACAGGAAGATGCATTCTCGCGAATTTATGGTGGGCCTCTTCATTATAACAAGGGTGGGTATCCAAAGCCCTTCTGACGATCTCCTCCTGGTCCATGTGTCATAATGTTCTCTCCTTTATTATAACATGATTGGCATTGTAGAGCATGGACCGATATACCGGGTTTGTGGGATCGACATTGTCGGAGTGCAACTCGAACGTCCCGGTCTCCCGCCGAACCTTGATCGATTATTTAGAAAACGGAGATTATACATATCGGACCCGCGGCGGAGAGATTTTCCATATGGACCTATCGGAACTCGCGGCAATCGCCGATGTGTGTACCGATACCGAGAAGATTAGGCTCAGAATACCGATCATT
>WOYN01000117.1:0-8575 GCA_011620825.1 Candidatus Methanomethylophilaceae archaeon
GCCTTTATTCTTCCGCTCCGCGCATTATAAATACAAAATGTTTATCTATTAGGTTATGAACCCTACAAACGCCATTAGTATGCTGGGTATCTTTTCAGCTGTGGCGATTTTAATATCCATCGTGCTATTGGCCAGGCTTAACTCGGTAAGAAAAAATGTTGCTTTTACACGGCCGACCGGCGGAATTGCTACCTATTTTCTGGATGATTCCGATTCAGAGAAGAAGTGCGCAATATGCTTCGGAAAAATAGGAACCAACAATCTCTCCACATGCAACTGCGGTAAGATATTCCATGACAGTTGCGCCTCTCCAACGGGAACATGCCCTTACTGCGGCGGTTGCTACAGCGATATGACCGTCGGCACACCTAAACGTGCCAGATGTCCTGTTTGCGGTCGTTTCCTGAACGAGAGCATATGTTCCTGCGGCGCTGTGTTCCCGAGAAGGGACGGCACTCTGCTTTGCGAGTGCGGCAATTCTGTAGACTGCTCTCGCCCGCTCTGCGGGAACTGTGGCGCACTTTACGAAAAAGTGGAAAAACACCCCCGACGGAAGAATAAACATAAAAAAGAAGCAGATGATTGACGTTTAATGACCGTCAAAAGCAAACGCGGGAGGCGCAGATACATTGTCTTTGAGGTCGGCCCCGAAGTTGATGGGGAGATATTGTCTCGGGCGGTGTTCGGCCTGGGTCCGCAGATCAAGGTCATCTCGTGCATAGAAGGAATGGCCGTCATAAGGTGCACCCCAATAGACATGGAACGTGTCGCCGTCACCGTGGTGTCGTCTTTTCCGGGCTCCAAATCCGTAAGGACATCGGGGACTTTGAGGTCCCTGAGGGACCGCTACAGTTCTCTGGAGAAAGAGCGCAGACCCCCAAAATGCCCCAGTAAAGGCGGGCACTGAAATAATATATACTGAGTCCCCTGTCTACCCGCGAGCACTATAGGAGAAGCATCATGCAACCAGGACAAATGGCTTATGACAGGGGGATTACAGTTTTCTCCCCCGACGGAAGACTCTTTCAGGTCGAGTATGCCCGAGAAGCAGTGAAAAAGGGCACCACAACCATCGGGCTGAAGTACAGGGGCGGCGTGGCCCTCATTGTGGACAAAAAAGTGTCCAGTAAACTCGTGGAGCCAGCCTCCATCGAGAAGATCTATGACATCGATGAGCACATTGGGTGCGCGACATCTGGCGTAGTGGCAGATGCAAGGATCCTTGTGGAAGAAGCGAGGAAGGACGCCCAGATACACAAGATCACCTACGGCGAGAACATATCCGTGGAGATGCTCGTCAAAAAGGTATGCGACTACAAGCAGAACTTTACCCAATACGGCGGAGCGCGCCCGTTCGGTACGGCCATGTTAATGGCGGGAATCGACGACATGGGCATCAGCCTTTTCGAGACGGACCCCTCAGGCGCACTCGTGTCCTACAGGGCGACATGCATCGGGTCCGGCCGCCCTGCCGTCATGGACATCCTCGAGAAGGAGTACGAGGACGACATGGAGTATGAAGACGCACTTAAGCTCGCCCTCAAGGCGCTGGGCAGCGCCATGGAAGAGAAGCCCGTTGCAGCGAGTGTTGAGATCGGTATCGTGGAAACTGGAAAGAAATTCCGCAGGCTCACCGAAGAAGAGATTACTGAGCTGCTCAAAGAGTGAAAAGAAAATGGTCGACCTCGAAAACGCCATAGTGGCCAGGCTGGAGAGCCATGGCGAGACCTTCGAGATACTTCTTGACCCTGCGGCGATGGACCTCATCAAACGCGGGAAGGAGATAGATCTATCGGAGTATCTGGCGGTCGAGGACGTCTTTAAGAACGCCGGAAAGGGGACACGTCCTCCCGAGGACAAGCTGAGAGAGGTATTCGGCACCACGGACCCTCTCGCCATCGCCAAAATCGTGATACAGAAGGGCGAGGTGCAGATAACCACCGAGCAGAAAAGAGAGATGCTCGAGGCGAAACGCAGGCGGATAATAACCCACATCGCCGCCAATGCCATAAACCCGCAGACGAAACTGCCCCACCCCGCCCAGAGGATCGAAATGGCGCTGGACGAAGCCAGGTTCCGTCCCGACCTTTTCAAACCCATGGACAAAGAGATCGACGAGGCGATGAAGCTTCTCAGACCGCTGCTTCCAATCAGATTCGAGAAGAGCAGAGTGGCCGTGAAAGTGAGCGGGCCGGATTACGCAAGGTGCTACGACGACATCATACACTATGGCGTGGTCGAACACGAGGAATGGGGAAGCGACGGCTCATGGATTGGCCTCATGGAGGTCCCTGCGGGACTCACTATGGAACTGTCCGAGAAGCTGAAGCACAAGACCAGAGGAACGGCATCCGTAAAGGTGCTCAATTAATTTCAAGATGTGATAGAATGGATAATAATAACGCAAGGAACACCCGCGAGGTCGTCGTCCCAGGAGATAAATTGGACGGCAGTAACCTGAAACCGGGAGAGAACACATATGTGCTGGACGGCGTGGTCCGAGCCAGCATACTCGGCGTCAAAATGGTACGCCAGAACACGATCAGCGTAATACCGCTCGGGGGGCGTTACATGCCCGCGACCGGAGATACCGTCATCGGAATGGTCAACGACATAGGGTCATCCAACTGGATGGTCGACATAGACGCCCCCTACCCCGCACCGCTCCATGTGAGCGAAGTACCCTGGAAGGTCGCCTTCGGCGACACTTCAAAGTACCTGAATGTCGGGGACGTCGTCATGCTGAAAATCCTTATGGTCGACGAGAGCAACAAGATATCAGTTACCATGAAGGATTCCGGGCTAAGAAAACTTGAGGGCGGGAGGCTCGTGAAGATATCCCATACCAAAGTATCAAGGGTCATCGGAAAAAGCGGATCGATGATACAGATGATCAAAAACATCACCGACTGTCGCATATTCATCGGGCAGAACGGAACGATATGGATCGACGGTGAGGGCCTGAACGCGGACGTCGCGACTGAAGCGATCAAAATGATAGACGAAGAGACCGTGAGGTCTAATCTGACCGAGAGAGTCAAGAAATTTTTAGAAAAAGAAATCCCTCAAGACGAGGAAGCAGAAGAGAATAAAGAGGGAGATGAGTGATCATGAGCGGACACAGCGATATTGTATTAGTTGACGAAAAAGGCATCAGGATCGACGGAAGGACCGCGGAGGAGCACAGACATGTAAAAATCGAAGCAGGCGTCCTGAAGAACGCCGACGGCTCGGCCTATGTGGAGATAGGGAAGAACAAGGTCCTAGCCGCGGTCTACGGGCCCAGAGAATGCCACCCCAGGCACCTGCAGAACCCAACAAAGGCTATAGTCCAATGCAAATACAACATGGAGGCCTACTCGGTAGGTGACAGGAAGAGGCCGGGAAACGACAGGAGGTCCATCGAGATATCTAAAATAACGGCAGAGGCTCTCGAAAATGTGATTCTCACAGGTCTGTTCCCACGTGCTTCGATCGATGTCTATATCGAAATCCTTCAGGCGAACGCTGGAACGAGATGTGCCGGGCTCACCGCGGCATCGGTCGCCCTCGCAGACGCAGGAATACCCATGAGGGACATAATCCCCGCCATGGCGGCAGGAAAGGCCGACGGACATGTGCTGCTGGACCTCAACAAGGAAGAAGACAACTATGGTCAGGCGGACGTCCCCCTGGCTATCGTGCCGAGCACTGATGAGATAGTCCTCCTCCAGATGGACGGCAACATGACCCGCGAAGAATTCGACCGCGCCATAGAGATGGCTATCGGCGGGTGCAAAGAGCTCTACGCTCTCCAGAAGGCCGCACTTAAGAGGCAATACACCGTCGACGGAGAGGAGGATGATTCCGATGAGCAGTGAGATTATTTCTGAAATCAGGCGCGACTACATCGTCAACTTGCTCAAAGAGGGCAAGAGGACCGACGGCCGCGGAGTTACAGACATCAGAGACATCAAGTTCGAGGTCGGCCTCATTGAGAGCGCAGACGGCTCCGCCAAAGTAAGCCTGGGAGAGACCACCGTGATAGCGGGAGTTAAAATCATTCCCGGTACGCCGTTCCCCGACACGCCAAACAGCGGAGTTCTGACCACCGGTGCAGAACTGATTCCCATGGCGCACGCGTCCTTCGAGTCCGGACCCCCCGGGGAGGATGCCATCGAGCTCGCACGTGTCGTGGACCGCGGGATACGCGAGTCGGGAATGATCGACGTCAGCAAACTGTGCATAACGCCCGGACAGGAGGTCTGGATGTGCTACATAGACATCTACGTGATCGATTACTGCGGAAACCTGTTCGACGCCTGCAACCTCGCGGCGGTCCTGGCAATTAAGAACGCCATGGTTCCGGCAGAGCAGTACGGCAAGGGCGAGAACTACCCCCTGCCGGTCACTTGCACTCCGATTTCGGTCACAGCGGCCAAGATAGGAAAAGACTTAATATTAGACCCAAATTTCGACGAAGAGCACATTGCCTCTGCGCGTCTGACCATTGCGACGGACGATGACGGCAACTTCAGAGCCATGCAGAAGGGCGGCCAGGGTTCGATCACCCTTGACGAGCTCAGCTCGTGTCTCGACATGGCTGTGGAAACGGGAATTAAAATCAGGAAAATAATCGGGTGATATAATGTCAAAGAGAACCAACAAGGCAGGTAGCTCCGGAAGGTTCGGCGCAAGGTACGGTGTCATCGTACGCAACAGGGTCAAGTCAATCGAGGCCCAACAGAAGATGAGACACGAGTGCCCGGTGTGCCACCACACGTCCGTAAAGAGGGTAAGTTCCGGGATCTGGGAGTGCAGCCGTTGCAAAACGAAGTTCGCAGCACAGGCCTACACACCCAACACCAAGAAAGAGATCTCCAAAGTGTCGGAGCAGTGAGGCGGCGTATGTACAGGTGCGCTAAATGCAACGAGCCTATAAGGAACGTCAACGCGCTGGGCCTCCAGTGCGAGAAGTGCGGCTCGAAGATCTTCTTCAAGGACAGACCGAACATCAAGAAGGTCCTTAAGTCAGACTGATGATATGCTGACCGCGGTCCTCGTCATAGGTTCCGGAGATGCCGACAATATAGTCGCATCCGTCGGGCCCGAGACAGGGGACCTCCCCCGCACGCACGTGACCGTGCGTTCCGAGGGAGGTTCCGCTGTGGTGGAGATCGCCGCAGCGGACTCATCTGCGATGAGGGCTGCGCTAAACTCATATCTAGAATGCATAGCGATCACGGAAGACATAGAGAATATTATAAGGTGATACAATGAACGGAATCAGCCCCCAGCTCCAGAATCAGATAACTCAGTTCCAGCAGGTGCAGCAGCAACTGCAGAACGTCAGCACACAGAAAGTACAGATGGAGGCCCAGCTGAGGGAGCTCCAGCGCACTTTGGAGGAACTCGGCAAAGCGACCGGCGACGTCTACAAAAACGTAGGGTCCCTTCTGATAAAGGTCGATGACAAGGAAGCCCTTAAACTTGACATCGAGGACTCGATGGAAACCATGGACGTAAGGATCAAGAGCCTGGACCGCCAGGAGAAGAGCCTGCGCGAGAAATATCAGTCGCTTCAGGATACACTCAACAAGGCTATGGGAAACACCGCGGCCGGCGAAGAGTAAAAACAAATTACGGGCCTTGGGTCCGAAATACCTATTTTTCAGCGCGGTTAACGCCCCTGCAATAAACTTAATAATGCGCTATGCGTGAACGCTGTCCATGGAGACTCTGCGCGTAGACAACGTGCACAAAATGTACGGGAACATAGAAGCCGTCAAAGGTATCGGCTTCTCGGTCAAGGAGGGAGAGATATTCGGCCTGATAGGTCCGAACGGTGCCGGTAAAACAACAGCGCTGAGAATGATCTCGACGCTTATCACCATCACGTCCGGAAGCATCACTGTTTGCGGATACGACGTTGCCACTCAGGGTGACGAAGTCAGGAAGTCCATCAGCTATCTTCCCGAGGACGCAGGTGCATACAAGGATCTGACCGGTCGCACATATCTGCGCTTCATTGCGGGCTTCTTCACTGACAATGAAGAGACGGATAAAATGTGCCAGAGGGGCATTGATATTGCTAATCTCGGCGATAGGATAGACAGTAAGGTCAACACATACAGCAAAGGCATGATGAGACGCCTGCTCATCGCCAGAGCGATAATGACCGCTCCGCGCTTCGCCATCATGGATGAAGTCACATCCGGACTGGATGTAATGAACGCCCATGACATCAGGGAACTTATTCGGGATATAGCCAGGTCCGGAGTTACCATTCTGCTCTCCTCGCACAACATGTTCGAGGTCGAATCCCTGTGCGACCGCGTCGCCATGATCAACAAAGGAGAGATCATCATGCAGGGAACCCCTGCCGAACTCAAGGCGAGGTACAATGCAAAAAACCTTGAAGAAGTCTTTATCAAAGGGGTGAAATCGGTTGAACAATCTACTTAACCTCGTTAAAAAAGAGCTTAGGGAGCTAATGACCATCGAATCTGCAATTTCGATAGTCGTCGTTATGATATTGTTCGTGGGCCTGGGATTCATGATAAGCGACCAGAACGAACAGGCCATGGAACCGGTAAGGATGGGCATCATCAACTATGACGACCAGGGGCCTTCGACTTATTACGATACGGTAAACTCGACGTTGGACGGAATGTACGATTCCGCCACCAGAGACCAATACCTGATCAAACTCGACTCACCCGCCATACTGAGCGACGGCGAGATAATATCGCTGATGCAGGATAACGGGCTCTCCAACCTGCTTGTTATCGATCCGAACTTCAGCGAAAATATCGATTCGGGAACACAGGGAAAAATCAAAGCTTACTATATAACCGAAAACTCCGGTGCATTCGGCGGAATAGATTCTGATTCAGTCCAGGGATTTGTATCCGCGATCAACGGAGCGGTCTCTACAAAACTGATGGAGAACGAGCTATCCGTCGATTCTGCAGAGTCTGCGTTCCTCAAGAGCCCTGTATCGTTCAACATGCCTGACAACTATACGTACATAAACGGCAAGCTTTACTCCGACATAACGCCGTCCGCTATCAGCGGGGCGATGATGAGCCAGACGCTCATGGTCCCGATAATAATCATGATCGTCATCATGGTTGTCGGCAGCATCGTCATCTCTTCCATGGGCACCGAAAAGGAGAACAAGACACTGGAGACTTTGCTTACCTTGCCTGTGAAAAGGACGACTATCGTCAGTGGTAAAATCCTTGCATCCGGAATAATGGGCCTCGTCTACGGTGCTGCATATATGGTCGGGATGTACGCATATATGGATGCCATCACCGCGAGCGCAGGGGCCGTTAACCTCGCAGACTACGGATTGGTGCTGGAACCCATAGATTGGGCCATCACAATGCTCGTAATGTTCGCATCCATCCTGTGCGCGCTTGGATTGTGCATGATATTAGGCGCGTTCGTAAAGAACTACAAGAGCGCACAGACCATGACCTTACCTATATCCGTGCTTGCGATGATCCCCATGTTCGTCTTCATGTTTACAAGCTGGAACACACTACCGGCCGCTATGCAGGCCATCATGTTCATAATACCGTTCTCCCACCCGATGATGGTGATGCAGAACCTGATGTTCGGAGACTACCTTCTGGTCTTCGCAGGTCTGATCTACTGCATCGCATTCGCCGTGGTAACGGTCCTGGTAACGGTAAAGCTGTACAATTCCGACATACTGCTTGTCGGCTTCGGACAGACCAGACTCGGCAGGATGTTGGCAAAGTTCAAAAAGGCAGACTGAGCATAGGGGCCATGGGACGATATATAGAAATCGCGGAGACTCTGCGGCACGGAAAGAAGGCCGTGCTGGTGCACAGCAACGCCGATGTCGACGCAATCGGCTCCGCATACGCACTTTATAGATGCTTCCCAGACTGCACCATATGTGCATGCGGCGGCGTCGACTACGTTGCCAGCGTCTTCGCGGAAAAGCTCAAGATACCGATGACGGACGAATACGACCCGTCCGATTACGACCTCACCGTCGTGGTCGATACGTCATCCCCCGAGCTGCTATGCGTCACTGTCCCAGATAACAGTTTAATCATCGACCACCACATACCTACAAGCAAATGGGACGGCATGAGTTTCTTCTGCAACAGTGAAAACGTGTCATGCTGTGAGATGATAGTCGAGATAATCCACGAAGCCGGGGCGAAGATCGACAGAGAAACAGGACTGGCACTTTTGGGAGGAATGCTCACTGACAGCGGTCATTTCCAGTTTTCCAAGTCTGATACGCTGAGGCATTTCGCTGAAGTGATGGATGAGAGCGGCGTGGCCATGGACGAGGCCATGTCCACCACCAAAGCCGAGATCAGGATGTCCGAACGGACGGCGGTGCTGAAGACCGTGGAACGCGTGAAGTTCGAACGCGTCGGCGATATGATCGTCGCGTCGGCCGTAGGCAGCAGCTTCGAAGCCTCGGCCTGCAGGGCCATAACATCTGCCGGTGCGGACGTAGTGTTCGTAGGTACGCAGAGAGATGACTTCTTTAGAGTAAGTGCCAGAGCGACCCAGGAAATGGTCCGCAGGGGAATAAACCTAG
>WOYN01000117.1:8585-13160 GCA_011620825.1 Candidatus Methanomethylophilaceae archaeon
CCTAGGAGAAGTACTGAAAAACATCGGTTCCGAGATAGAATGCGACGGGGGAGGGCACATAGGTGCCGCAGGACTGTCCGGGATCGGAGATGTCGAAGCAGTGCTGGGCATTTGTGTTCACAGGACCATGGACTCCTTCCGGAAGATCAAGGCCCAGATGGATGGCGGACCCGGACTCTGATCACATCTTTCCGAGTTTGACCAGAACTTCTTTCAGTGCCTCGAAGTTCTCCGGCTTTTTCCCGAAATATTCCGATACAGGCTCAAGGGTCTCTGCCAGTGCATCGGACACACCGTTCTTAAGGTCCAGAGGAAAAAGAGCCCCGCTGAAATATGCATCTGTCAGCTCCTCGTATCTACCGTATGAGACTATACCGCCGAACTTCTCGGGGCGATTTATGTCCAGCCTCCCCATGCGCGGGAATATGACGTACCGGCATAGCATAAGCACCGGGTTTGTATCCTCGGATTCCCTCTCCTGAGGACAGAAGGCCTTCTTCATCTTTCTTGCGATGTCTTCTTTGGTGTCATGGATGGTTATGTTTCTGTCCGGCTTGCTCTTGGACATCTTGGACTCTGCAGGGTCCATCCTGTTGCCTCCTCCCAGACCGGGCAACAATGGAGTGTGCAACGCTATCGGCTTTCTCCATCCCAGCTTGTCAGCGGCATCCCTGGCGAGCATGTGCGCCCTCCTCTGGTCCATTCCCGCGTACGCGAGGTCTACGTCCATGCAGAATATGTCCGTCACCTGAAGGATCGGATAGAATATCTTGGATGTGTCTACCTCTGCCTCGTCCTCGGAACGTCCCATGATGGTCATGGCTCTCTTGACCCTGTTCAGCGACGTCGCCTTTGCGACAGTAATTACCTTCTCCCAGTAACCGGTATCACTTACAAGATCGCTCGCGTACCTGTACTCCACCTTATCCTGTGGCACTCCGAGTGCAGTAAAGCAGTCCTGCATGTATCTGGCACATGTCCGAATATTGTCGATGTCGCCCGCCAGTTTGTCGTTGATTGCCGCATGCCAATCTGCCCAGAATATCGTAACCTTGAAACCTGCATCCGCAAGGTCCCTGATCTTAGATGCCACAAGTACCCATCCCATGTGGACAAGTCCCGACGGCTCGAAACCGATATACGCGGTGGGGTGCTCCTTCGTCTTGAGGAGTTCCATGAGCTCTTCCTCCGTTACTATCTCTTCCGCGTTTCTTGTTATCAGTTCGTACCTTTCGGTGGCATCCATTTTATCGATGCTGTTATTGTACCTTCCCTTAAATATGTCTCCTTCAGAATAAGTTAATATTTCTGATGTAATGCGCAGTCGGTGTACGAGCTTCTGAAAAAGAGCTTTATGGACAGCCCCGTGATCGATAGGGATGGTTATCCCTACTTTGTAAATCCGATAAGCGACGGCGTACCGCGCGTTGAGCCTGCCCTCCTTAAAGAGGTCGTAGACGGCATGATTGCCATCGGCAACTTCGACTGCGACGTTATACTGGCACCCGAGGCCATGGGCATCCCTTTGGCCGCCCCCATATCTCTCAGGTTGGGCATTCCGTACAGCATCGTACGAAAACGCAGATACGGCCTTCCCGGTGAGATAGAGCTGAGCTACAGTACCGGTTATTCCTCCGGCAGTCTGTTCGTCAACGGGCTCGGCAAGGGCGATAGGGTTGTAGTGGTCGAGGACACTCTCAGCACCGGTGGTACGGTTAGGGCACTGGCGTCCGCCCTCGCTTCTCACGGGATCGGACTGATGGAGGTTATCACGGTCTTCGATAAGACCGGAGATCTTGACACCGCGGTCCCGGGCATCAGCGTCAAAGCTATATTGCGTGTGGGCGTCAGGGACGGAAAGCCGTTTCTGGATTGCTAACTGTAATTATCTCCATATATACCGCACAGCAGCAGATAGCGCATTATGGGTGCAGAGGTCCTGCTGCTTGTACTGCTGATGAGCTTGACGGGAGCCTTCATGGGTGCGTTTACCGGACTCGTGCCGGGAATCCACGTCAACACACTGGCGGCCATCATGCTGGCCTCGTATCCCTCTCTTTCTTCATTCATTTCAGGATTTTCGGACCCGGAGGTCGTCCCGCTTTTGGTTTCAGCGTGCATAGTCTCGGCGTCGGTGGTCCATTCTTTCCTTGATTTCATTCCTTCGGTCTTTATAGGCGCGCCGGACGCCGACGAAGCGCTGACGATGCTGCCTGGACACCGACTGCTCATGGAAGGCAGAGGCATGGTCGCAGTTAGGGCCGCTGCGGTCGGAAGCGTGGTCGGGTCTTTCTGCGCTATAGTGCTGGCAGTCCCTATCCAGTATGTGATGTTGAACGGCGCGGCATCTGTCGTGGAAAACCTGACGTTGAGCGTCGTCATCTTCGTCTCCGCGGTTGTGATCTTTTCCGCCGAGGGGCTGCATGGGAGGACCCTTGCCACGGCACTGTTTGTTGCCTCCGGGGCACTGGGCATAGTGTGTGCGATGCCCGAGATGCCGTCCTCGGGAATTATCGGAGAGGGCACTCTTCTTTTTCCGCTTCTCACGGGGCTTTTTGGAATGCCTCCTTTGCTGGAATCTGCAAGTTCCAAGGGGGCCCCTGAACAGCGTGACGACGAAGGTGACACCATTGGTCCGGTGCCCGGAATAAAGGGTGTGGTCACGGGTTGCATAGCAGGATGGTTTCCGGGAATAACCGCAACGGCCGGAGCCGCACTTTCGGCCAGCGTGACCCGTGAAGACGACCCCGAAAAGTTCATATCCCTGGTGGCTTCGATCGGCACGGTTACGTCGGTGTTCTCTCTGGTAACGCTATCTGTAACCGGGAGCGGGAGATCTGGCACATCCGCTGTTATAAAAGAAATCATCGGAGACGGGCTGCAAGGGTTCTGCTCAAGCGACTTCGTGCTCCTGCTGATCGCGATGTGCATCGCGTCGGCGCTGGGCTATATCATGACCATTGCCGCCGGACGGGGGATGTCGAAGTTGACAGAACGTATCGACTCCCGCAAGATGAACCGCACCGCCCTCGCTCTGATACTCTTGCTGGTCCTCCTTATGACCGGCCCCTGCGGCATGGCCGTGCTGGCTATATCGACCCTCCTCGGGCTGGTCCCTCAGTCCGAGGGGGTTAGCCGCATCCCTCTGACAGGATGCCTCATGATCCCGGTAATATTGAACGGACTGCTGTGAATCAGACGCGCATGGCCGCCTTTTCAAGGAACTTTGCGATGTCCACGATGAATCTATCATGGGTTCCTTTGGCTATTTCTCCCGCATCGTCGCTGACATTGAATTTGAACGAAAGGCGGCGACGGTCGATTTCGACCAGCTCTGTTTCACATGTTACGGTCGATCCCACGAGGGTGGGGGCGAGGTGCTCAAGCACCGTCCGGCTTCCTACGCTGCATGTACCGGTCTCGAGCATATCGATGATCGAGGTATATGCTGTTCTCTCCATGAGCGCAGAAAGCGCCGGGGTACCGAAAACCCTGAGAGTGCCGCTCCCTACGGATATCGCAGTCTTGTCCTCTGTCACCACTTCGGAGACCTTTCCTTTTATTCCCACTGACAGCTCGTGCGTATCTCCAACCATTTGATCGCCCGCAGGAACAGCGCACTATAGGTTTTAATTATCACGCGCGGATTCGGGTCCGATGGGATCGAACGAGTTAGTTTTAGCGCTGAGCAGCCTCAGGGAGAAGGTCAGGCGCGACGAGATGACAGATGACGGGCGTGTACCCGACATCTGTTCGGACGAGGCGTTGCGGGAGATTGCGGAAAAGATGCCTTCGACCCCCGAGGAACTGGAATCCGTACGGGGTCTGGACCCTAATTTTATCGACGATTACGGCGGTGCCTTTTTAGAAGCACTTCAGAAATACCGCTCGGGCAACGAGAACGGCTCGGACATGGACAAGAGGACGGCCGATACTCTCCGCGAACTTGAAAAAAAACTGGTGAACATCAACAAGAACAACAGGATGCTGTACCAGGGAAAGATGGCCAAGAGCGTCACTTACGACCTGACCGGCATCGTGGGGCCCAATTTCTCCGATGTCCTGTTCGGCAACAAACGTTCCGCAAGGCTCTGCGACTCCGCGGCGGATCCGGAACAGATAAAAACCTACAAAGCCCTGAGCGATATAATCAGAGAGGTCAACCGTAGTTCCAGAGAGACCGGACAGTACGATCTTTTCATCGCGTATCCGTTCGTACAGGGAAGGATGCCCGGGGAGGATTTCGATATCAGAGCTCCGCTCGCACTGTTTCCCGTGCGCCTCGACAGAGACTCACGCCACGTCACGCTGACCGTCGACAGGGACCGGGACCCCGTCTATAACAGCACCCTCGTCCTTGCGTACATAAAATTCGCCGGAGAGAACAGGCCGATGCCTTACCTGACCATTGAGGACTACACCGCAGAGAACTTTTTCGGCAAAGTCGTTGGCTTTTATTCGAGCCAGGGAATATCGATGGAACTATGCGATACCGCTCCTGTTCCTTTCAAAGAATACAGGTCCGGAGAATTCCCCAAATATCTCGCGGGAGATCTTAAGATGGTCCCCAACATG
>WOYN01000063.1 GCA_011620825.1 Candidatus Methanomethylophilaceae archaeon
AATTTTTACGGGATTCAGCGATCCGACTGCAACATCCAGAACATTACTGGCCCCGTTTTTACCGTATCTTCCCTCTAAAATAGCGCTGGAAGATATCTTCGCCCCGTCGTCCGCCATGATCAGTGGCACTATGGAGAACTCCAGAGGCCGCACCCCGCGGGACCTGCGGTCATCGTTGATCTTCTTGCCGTTAGAAAGGGTCTCCTCGGTCAAAACAAGCACATCTACCAGGTCCATCTTGTCCTTAGGGCCATAGATGTCGTCGATGATCAGGATCTCCCATGGTTTGGAAGTTCCAGCAAGGAACGCTCTTAGCGTGGATATCCTGAGTTCCAGCGGAAGAACGATATTGCGGCCCTTGGCGGCCATCTTATCCGAGGTTATACCGACTGCGACCGTGTCTCCGATCTCGAAGGCCCGCCTGAGAAGAGCGCGGTGCCCATCATGCAGAATATCAAATGTACCAGCAACCGCAGAGCGCATGATCAGGTCCCGCTGATGATAATTGCGATGGTAGCGACCATGATGACGGCCAGTACCGCGACGTATATCTTCAGTTTCTTCTTGACCTCTTTGCCAGAGGTATCCCTGCACTCGTTGCCGCAGTAGTTCCCTACACCGACGAACGCTTTTCCGCAATTGACGCAGTGCCTGTGCTGCGGTATCCTCTCGCCTTCAGCCATAATGGGTCATCCCGGTTCAGATAATAAAGGTTCACTCTGCCCGGTCCATCTCGTTATGGACGACGACCACGCACTGGTTGGCATGCAGGCTGCGGGGCCCCAGACATATCTTTGCCGGCGAACGTTCAAGAAGAAACGATTCCTCTTCTTCGGTCAGGTCCTTGTCGTCACCAAGCACGAATATCGGGTTTTCGGGGAATGTGAAATCGCGAACGTCGATGCCGTCCTCTTTCAGGTAGACGGGCTCGCCCTTCTCTGAAAGGAGCGATATCACGTCTTCGAACGACATTCTGGATATGTACACGCCGGGAGAGGATCTGATCTCTCCCTCCTGCGGGACCTTCTTAAGCAGTGCGTTCCGTATGAGCGATGCGGTGCTCCTCTCGTCCGGGTTGAGATATCTTATCTCCTTGCCGGAGAAGCGCACCGTCTTCGGCGCGTCGCCCCCTCCCTCGAGTATCAGATACACCTCGGTGTCCTTTCTTATATCATGACTTAGAAAAAACGCCGATGTGACACATCTGACGAGGATATCCATCCTCCCGGCGCCCCCGCATATGTCGTCAAGCCTGAAATCGGGAGTGCTGTATGCGCGATGTCCCGTAACAACGAAATAACGCATACGATCACTGCCCCATGTCGGCATCCATATCGCCGAACTGCTTCATCAGCTTCTTGCGCATCTTGCGGTCCTTTCCGATCGTTCCCATCATCTTTCTGCTCTGGTTGTACTGTTTCAGAAGCAGACGTACATCCTTGGGCTCGACCCCGGCACCGGCCGCGATCCTGTCTATGCGCTTGCCTTTGATTATTGCGGGCTGCTCTTTCTCCTGCAGGGTCATGGAGTCCATGATCACCCTGAACTTAGCGAGCCGTTTCTGCGATTCTTCGTAATCGATCTTATCTTCCATGTTGCTCATGCCCGGCAGCATGGACATGACCTTCTGCAACGGTCCCATCTTGGTCACGGCGGCCATCTGCTGATACATGTCGACCAGCGTGAACTTTCCGGACAGCATGTTCTTGCTGGCCTGTTCCACCGACGCGTCGCCGCCGAACTCGTCCTTCGCGATTTGAGCCAGATAGGACAGGTCCCCCATTCCCAGAAGCCTGGATATGAACCTGTTGGCATCGAACGGTTCCAGGTCGCGTATGTGCTCCCCAGTACCGATGAACACTATCCGGGCGTCGGTTTTGGACACGGCCGAAAGCGCGCCGCCTCCTTTGGCCGTTCCGTCCATCTTGGTCAGTATGACCCCGGTGACGCCGACGGCCGCATGGAACGCCTCTGCCTGAGGGCCTGCCTGCTGCCCTACCTGTGAATCCAGAACGAGGACCCTCTCGTCGGGCTTGGCGGCCGCATCGATGTCCTTCAGTTCCTGTATAAGGTCATCCTCGAGCGCATGGCGACCCGATGTATCCACGATGACGATCTTCTTCTCCTTGAATGCGGCCATCCCGTTCTTGACGATTTTTGCAGCATTCTTCTCGCCTGGCTCCCCGTATACGTCGGCACCTACCTTTTGACCGAGCTGACTCAATTGGTCCAGGGCCGCCGGACGGTAGACGTCGGCACCTATCAGACCGACTGTGAAACCCTTTTTGATGAAATAATTGGCTAGTTTGCCGCAGGTGGTCGTCTTACCCTGTCCGTACAGGCCGACCATCATTATCTTCTGCGGTTTGAGATGTAGCCCCTCGCCGTTGTCGAGCAAAGAAACCAGTTCGTCGTAGATGATACCGATGACATGCTCCTTAGGGCTCTTCCCCGCCGGTGGCCTCTCATTCAAAGCACGTTCTTGAACTTTAGCGGTCAACTGCAGCACGAGCTGAACGTTGACGTCTGCCTGCAGGAGCGCACGCTGTAGGTCTTTGGAAATCTCCTTTATCAATTCGTCATCTACAGAGGACGCGATGCTTATCTTGCCGAGGACGTTCCTCAGCGACCTGCCTAGACCTTCCAGAACCATGGGAACAAGCCCTAAATGAGCTTAGATATATTATAGATTTCCAGAAAATCAGAATTAAAAGTGCGGGAAGAGGCCAGCCGGT
>WOYN01000028.1 GCA_011620825.1 Candidatus Methanomethylophilaceae archaeon
GTCGATGGCTTTGTCCGGCAGGAAGCGGTCCTGGATATACCGGCCGGAAAGGGCCCGGTGCATGTAGAACATTCTTCCGGACACCTAGAGTAATATGCCCCCCTCTTGTGTCCGATTTTTCTGCGGCCGCTCTGCGACCCTTTCTGCTTGACGTTCTTCGGACCTTGCGACCGGTCCCGTAGATAGTAGTCAATAACTCTGAACTGTTCTCCGACTTCGAAAAGAATGTCCTCTGCCGTCCGTTCGGGGTCCGATTCTTCGGGAGGAGAGCTTTCGCCCCCCGATCGGGCGGTTCTCCGTGGTTCTGCCCCTCCCCCTGCTTTCCAGCCGTTTCCGTTCGTCTCTGCGAGGCTCCCTTTCTTCATCTTGTTCCCCTTGCCCGCGAGGGCAACCGATATGTTTGCGGCCATGGTCGACTTTCCTATTCCTCCTTTCCCGTAGAACGCTGTCTGATACATTTCCGACCGGCATCCGGATTGATGGAAGCCCGTATGATTCATTGAATACACCATCTATCCTTTGCTGCACGACCGGACCCTTCCTAAAGGCCCTAAGCGTCCCCGGGCGTACTTTCCGATATGGGGCCTCTCCTCTCCCAGAGGATGCGGTCTTGTGACCGGGCTGCGATCATTAACAATCTGGGTCTTTGAATGGCAAGATGAATTCTTTGCCTCCGACAGAACAGACGGATCCGGGTATCGTTCGGCCGCTGGTGTTTTCGATTAAATGGTATGAATGCCGTACAGCAGTCCTTAATTGCCGGACATTGCTCCGTGACCCGTCCGTCCAGACCTATGGCGAAGAGACACCCGATCTCAAAGCCGTGCACAATGGCCGAGGGTCTGCGGCTCTGCAGACCGTTTTGCCGCGGATTCTTGTTTTTCGCGCACGGCGACGATAATATAATTAACAATGGGCAGATATTCAGCAGGGTAAAAATGATAGTGAACGCAGAACTGTACGTTAAAGACCTCCCCGGTCAGCTCGTGGGTTCCCTCGAACCGATATCTATGGTCGACGGGAACATCATGGGCGTCGTCCACGACCGCGAGCAGATAGTCAACCACAGGATTTCGCTCAACGTCACTTTCGAGGTCGAGGACACGACACAGCTCAAAAGGCTGGAGGACATATGGAAGTCCAGGGACGTCATAATATCCAGCATAGGTTCCGTATACAGCACGTTCTCGATGGAATATCTCCTCATAGGACACATCACGGCTTCATACATCGAACGACTCATGGACGAGGCCTCCCAGGCGGTAACGATAGACTCCATAGACATCCAGTATTCGTCGAAGAATCATGACGAGAAACGCACAGCGATGATATCTGTGAAGGTACGTGAAGAGTGCGACCTCGATAGACTGGACAGATTCTTGAGATACGCATGCAGGGAAGGCGCGATCACATACATCAGGGGGCTTTGACATGCGCATTTTCATGGCCGGATTCGGTACGGTAGGGCAGGGCTTCGCGGAAGTGCTCGAGTCGCGCGAAATGTTCTTCAAGGAACGTTACGGAGAGAACGTGAAGATCGTCGGAGTGATGGATTCCAAAACCTATGCAACCGATTCCGAAGGACTTGCCCCGATGGACCTTGTGTCCAGAAAGGTGAAAACAAAACAGGTGGGCACAAAGACCTACAAGGACGCGCTCGAGATATTGGACTCGGTAGATTACGACTTGCTTATCGAGGTCAGCCCCACCAACTACGAGACCGGAGGACAAGGTCTGAAGAACATCGTCCACGCGCTCGAACACGGCAAGGACGTGATAACCACCAACAAGGGGCCCCTTGCAACGAAGTTCGGAGAACTGATAACACTTGCCAGAAAGAACAGGTGCAAGCTGAAGTTCGAGGGCTCCGTGGGCGGCGCGATGCCCATTATCAACCTCTGCCACGACAATCTAGTCGGAGAGAAGATACAGTCGATACGCGGCATACTGAACGGTACCTGCAACTATATACTGAGTAAAATGGACAGCGGGCAGCCGTTCGAGCAGGCCCTCAAGGAGGCCCAGCAGCTGGGCTATGCCGAGGCGGACCCCACGGGAGATGTCGGGGGCTATGACAGCGCATGCAAGGTCGTTATCCTGGCTAATTCTGTCTTCGGCCGCAACGTCACTTTCTCCGATGTTTCGATAACCGGGATAACCGGTATCACAGAGGAGGCCATCACGCTCGCGAAGTCGCGCAACATGGTCGTACGCCTGATAGGCGAAGTTACCGATACCAAGTTGGAGGTGGCACCGAGACTTGTGCCAAGGGGGCACCCGCTTGCTGTCACAGGGACATTGAACGCAGCGCAGATACTCAGCGACCTTGCCGGCCCCATCACGATCACCGGACGCGGGGCCGGACGTCTGGAGACCGCATCGGCGATACTCAGCGACCTGATATCGGTGCTGGACGACAGAGAGGAATAAAATGTCAGTTATCATCTACGACACCACGCTCCGCGACGGCGCCCAGAGCGAAGGGATATCTTTCTCGGTGCAGGACAGGGTCGACGTATTGCGCGAGCTGGACGAATTCGGCATAGATTTCGTCGAATGCGGATGGCCCGGATCCAACCCTATGACGGATGAATTCTTCGCCATAGCGAAGAACATGGACCTGAAGAACACTGAAGTCACAGCCTTCGGGAGCACCCGCAGGCGCGGCACCAAGGCCGAGGACGATGCAAACCTGAAAGCCATCGTCTCGTCGGGGGCCGGGTGG
>WOYN01000008.1 GCA_011620825.1 Candidatus Methanomethylophilaceae archaeon
AACTGGGGACACGCGGATTTTCAGTCCGCTGCTCTACCTACTGAGCTATCTCGCCTTGCTTTTCAAGGAAAGGAATGGCGGGGCTGACGAGACTCGAACTCGCGACTTCCGGCGTGACAGGCCGGCGCTCTAACCAACTGAGCTACAACCCCATTGCATCTATTATAACCGCTGAAATGAATCCTGGTGGGCGAAACAGGGTTCGAACCTGTGACCCCCTGCGTGTAAGGCAGGTGCTCTTCCGCTGAGCTATACGCCCTCTTGCGCCAGTTAAGCGCGATGGTTAGTATATCGACCTGCAGGGAGTATGTCAACACATTTCCGGGATTTTAATTCAGTCCTTCAACACCGGGAAACGAGCGGACCTTTTCGAGAAGGACTGCGGCGTTGTCTCCTCGGATCCCGGAAAGAATATCATCCCCGAGGCCGGAGGCGGCAAACATCTTCTCGTAACGGTCAGCCCCGAGAAGGGGGAAGTCGCTGCCGTAGAGGATCTTGTGTCCGGCACCGGCAGCGACCGCCGCGTTCAGCACCTCTGGTCCATATAAAAACGGTGCCGCCGCCGTGTCGTACCATGCGTTGTGGAGAACGATCCTCATTTCCGGCATCGTTTCGTAGGACCACAACCCCCCGCCCATGTGCGCGAATACCACCTGTACCTCGGGGTGATTAGAGCAGAAATTCGCGGCCTCTTTCGGACCCGATCCGCCCTTGCCGGGATAATCGTGACCGACAGGCTCGGCCACGTGCAGCATCAGGAACATGCCATTCTCGTGGCACTGAGCTGCCAGGCGCCAGGTCTGACGCATATCGGTGATGTCGAAGACCTGTCCGTCGGGAAAGAGTTCGCCGACACCTATAAAGCCGGCCTCGCGGCAGCGCAATATCTCTTCCTCGAAACCGCGAGAGAGCGGATTGACCACCGCAAGACCCTTAAGGCTGCCTTCGGACCGTTTCACTGCATCAATGACGTAGTCGTTGCACACGCGGCAGAGCCCGGGATCACGGAAAGCGAAACCCGCGATCCATGAAACATCAATGCTGTCCTCTTTCATCCTGGCCAGCACATCTTCAGCAGTGCACCACTTGTGGACCCTGCCGGAACACAGGGAGGCGAAGTGAGGCTCACATGCGGCTATACTCTGCCAGTCAGCCTGTATCTCCGGCGGGTATACGTGAACGTGGACATCTATTCGCATTGGCCAATTATATCCCGGATCATCAGTTGATCATCTTCCAGTAGATGGTCCCGACATCCCCTGAAGTTACTCCTCCTGTGCCGCTTCCGGGGACTTCAAGCCCGTAATCCGTCAGGTAGAGGCTGAGGATGGAACCATCCGAAGTGGCAACCCGAAGGTAACCTCTTTCGTCCACAAGAGCTCCACCAACCAGCCTGGTGTCGCTGAAGGTTTCCGTCTGGACATTGAGGGTCAGGGGATCTGCTATGAATATCTTGCCGTAGTCGCCCCTGTCTGAACCGGTTGACTGGTATCCAGTGGCCGCGATGATGAGTTTCCCGTCGTAGAAGAACGGCGCGGACACCGGATATGCCTCGTTGCCGTGCATCTGTTCGGCCAGGTACATGCTCTGGACGGCACTGCTTTCCGTGACGAAGACATTTGTCACGCCCCAGTGGGTTCCTATCTCGAGAGTATCGGGTAAGGTTTCATATTCCCGCAGTTTGGTGACATCTACGACAAGAGCGGCATAAATCACCCCTCCGCCATGCCCGGCCCCGGCCTTGGTTAGACGCACCACAAAAGCGACGAAACGGTGAGTTTCGCCGTCCACCACCAGGAATGTACCGTCGAAATCCTGTACCACCTCGGCGTTGTAGTATTCGCCGGAGACTTTGAATTCAACATCCAGCAACGACTGGGGAGAAGAGCCCGCGTCAAGATCCCATCCGTAAAAGGACCCGTTCGAGAGATAGAAATAGATCTCCTCGAGCTTCGGAGTGCTTTCCCCCCACGGCACGATCGCTCCGATCTTGGAAGGAAGTTCGATCTCCGTTCCGGAAGATGCTATCTCGTTGAGCTGGGTCGTGCCGATCAACTCTCCCGTCAGGGGATCAATATCGTACAGCCTGAACCTGCTTGCGTCGTCGATCCCCAGAAGAACCGTATGCCATGTCCTTGTCCCGGATCCGGTGTATCCGACAACCGGTCTTGAAAGAGACATCCTGAGGGTCCTGTAACCCGCAAAGGCAGGGAGGGATCCTCCGTCAATGTCTGCAAAGGATGTCTTGGTCCATGTATTGCCGGTCGCCGATGAGACAAGATCCAGGAAACCGTCGCCTCCTCCGAGGTCGATGTCGGTAACCGACCACCTCTGTTTGATCCCGTCATAGGCAATATCCGTTATGTCCAGTGCGAAGACGCCTGCGGCATGACCGCTGACGCTTGGGGGCGATCCGAGCACGCTGCTTACGGCACGGCCGGTCTCCGCATCCCATGCATCGCCAGCCTTGACGGCAAGTCCAACTCCTTCGCCTGTCGCGC
This sequence comes from Candidatus Methanomethylophilaceae archaeon, assembly GCA_011620825.1. Taxonomy (GTDB): domain Archaea; phylum Thermoplasmatota; class Thermoplasmata; order Methanomassiliicoccales; family Methanomethylophilaceae; genus VadinCA11. The sequence continues at coordinate 2,502 of WOYN01000008.1, forward strand.
CTATCAGAAGGCGCACCCATCCGCCCTGTCCGTCCTCGACGTCGTGAACAAGAATTGGTGCCCCCAGCACGGGTATCCTCGGATGGCGAGTAAGATCTTCTGTTTGCTTGTGCATCTCCTGGTAGATCCCGAAAAGGAATGATGATAGAGGCATCGCCCCCCAGATCTCCTTGAAGTAACCGTTGTTGTCCGCGTCGGCATCAAACGCATGGATCACACC
>WOYN01000019.1 GCA_011620825.1 Candidatus Methanomethylophilaceae archaeon
CCGTCCTCGTAGGCGGCCCTGAGGTCCATTCCTACGGTCATCGGAAGTATTCCGAGCTTGGGTAGCATGTTTGCGACCGGTACGGAGATCGGCTCTCCTTTCTTAACGACGGTCGTTTCCTTCTTGATCACTATTTTTCCCGCTTCGATGGATGCGGGAAGGCCTATCTTCTGAAGTTCTCCGATGATCGGACCGGGGCCGAACGGAGTGGGCCCCTTGGGGACCACTATGTCGATCGGCGCATCCTGTCCCGCTTTCGCGGGTGCGGGAGTCATGGTCGCGTCAAGCTGTTTGAACAGCTTGAACGGATCCTTGTCCGTGGCTATTAAAGCGCACTGACCGTAGATCGCGTCCTTGAGCCCTTCCAGCCCGGGTCTCTGCTTCGCAGCCTCTTCGATGACCAACAGCATAAGCTTGTTCTTGGTCATCTTGAGGTACGCGTGACCCCTGAGCTGGGCCCTCATGCCCTGGATCTGCTGCCCTGCGATACCATGTACGTCGACAACCGCGACGACCGGGTACTCGAGCAAGCTTTCCACGAGCGTGTTCACCAGATCCTTCTTCCATGCTGCGACGTGTGCCATCTTAGACCTCCTCACATCACCTTCTCCGACGGTCCCATTGAAGTCTTTACGTAGGCTGACGCGATGTTGTGCCTGCCTTTCTCAAGGCGGCCCTCGACACGTCCCAGGATGACGTCGATGTTATCGGCGATCTCCTGTGCCTTCATATCGACCGTTCCAACGGGCACGTGGAAGGTCTTTCTGTCTCTCGTTCTGATGGTCGCAGTCCTGCGGAGCTGGTCGATCATCGCGGACGGGTCTGCACCCGGCGCGATGGGCTTCGGCATCTTTCCGCGCGGGCCGAGAACGGTACCCAGTCTCTTACCGACGACCGCCATCAACGGCGCTTCGGCGATGAAATAATCGATACTGTTCGCGACCTTCTTGGCCTGCTTCTTGTCGTCTGCGAGGGCCCCGAGTTCGTCGGGGCTGATCACAAGATCGGCAACGTCTTTGGCTTTCAAGGCTAGTTCGCCGCCACCAATAACACAGATCTTGAGAATTCTGCCGCGGCCGGCCGGGAGGACGATGTCCTCCTGGATACGGTTCTTCGGAATAGAAAGGTCAATATCTCTGAGATTGATGGCCAACTCAACCGTTTCGACAAAATTGCGCTTCTTTGCACTCTCGAGTGCCTTCTGCACAGCTGTTACGGTTGGTTTTTCTGCCAATACAATTCCTCCTCGTAGTGATAGCGGGCTGGTGCCCTCCTACAAGCAGATTGGCTAATCTGTGACCTGTATATAAGTTTTCTTGATGTCAGCGCAATTCGTCGTCCAAACTGTCCTTGATACGCCTGGGATTCACAGCGTTCATGAAGAAGGCGATGTCGGACCTCAGCAGTTCCCGCAGCGCCACCAGGGCCAGGATGTAAACGCCCAGCCCCAGCAGCGATACCGCCGCGACCTCGATGACCCCGGATATCTCGAACATGCGGTCGACGATCACCAGCAGCACCGCCGTCACCGCAAGCGACAGAAGATGCTTCCACAGGTTATTGTACGGCCTTATGCCGACCGCGCGCCTCACATAGTACATTAGGGTCACTGTGAATATTATATATCCGACGCTCAGGGATATCGCGGCGCCCACGCCGTACAGCCCGTCCCACGGCAGTATGCCGGTGTCCGGGATCAGCAAAACGAACATCGATGCTACGACCACGGCGTATATCATCGTCGCCTTGGTGTACAGCGACGCCTTGTTGGAGGCATAAAGGACCTGGGACAACGTTCCCGTCAGAACCCTCAGCGTCATCATTACCGATAATATGGAAAGGATCACGCCCGCCTTGGCATATCCGGCACCGAAAAGTACGGCTCCGATATCCTTCCCGAAAACCAAAAAGACGGCCATCACCGGGAAGAGGAACATCATGAGGTACTTCTGGGACATCCATATCAGGCCCTCGGCCTTGGACGGGTTCCTGACCGTCTCGGGTTTGGACAGCTGCGGAAGGATGACGTTATTCAGAGAACCTCCGAGGGATATGAAAACGAAAACGACCCCCATCGCTGCAGTGTAATACCCTACTTCCAGGGTGTTGCCCGACAGTCCGATCATCACCTTGTCCACGAAATCCAGGACCGTCAGGAACAGCGAAGAGATGATAAGCGGCATCGCGAAACCGAGATATTCGCGGAACATCGACGGGCGGACCAGGCGTATCTTCTGGTTCCTGGCCAGCAGCAGCGCCATGGATGCGGACGCCAGTATGCCGATGACGTATGCCGAGCTGAGCACGGTTGCGGACACCTGCATAAGTGCCAGCGTTATCAGGATTATGGACCTGGTTATCGCGTCGACCATGCTTACTATCGAGCTTTTCCCGCTCTCGAGACGCGCATCGAAGGTGGCCGTCAGGGTGTTCTGGATGTCCCAGACCGCATAGTACGCGACGAAGAGCAGCACCACGGTCGCCATATCTGTGCCGATCGTTCCGTTGCGTATGCCCAGAGCAAGAGAGATGATGGTGACGGCCACCATCAGGGATGTGAGCGAAACGCGTATAGCCAGATATGTAGAGAAGCACTTGTCCTGGCTCCTGCCCGAAGCGATGAAACGTATGTGTGCGGTCTCGAATCCCAGACCGACGACCGCGTTGAACATGGCGACGAACGCCCATCCCCACATCATGGCCCCGTATTCGAGGCCCACGTAGCGGGTCATGACCATCAGGGACAGGAAGGAAGCAACGGCGGAAACGACGTTGGAAACGACCTTCATCATGTATTTATGGACAAGCACGGCTCCGCCTCCGCAGGTTGAATGGAAGGGGGCATGGCCCCCCTTTATGGTTTTCAGAACTTGTCGTTGTAAAGGCCTGCCTTAACGTCCTTCTGGAACGTCTTGGGGTCCTTCCCATCGATGGTTACGCCGACGGAGACGCAGTTTCCTGCGACCTCGAGGACGCGGGCCTTTTGGTCCGCGCCGAGCAGGTCGTCCTGTTTCATGTCGGCGATCTTCTTCGCCTGGTCGAGAGTGAGGTTGCCCACTTTCTCCGCTTTGGCGTTGTGCGCTCCGCTTGCGACGCCCAGTTCTGATTTGATCAGAGCGGACATCGGCGGGGTTCCGACCTTGATGTCGAACGATTTGTCGTTGTTGATCAATATCTTGACCGGGACCTTCATTCCCGAGAAAGCCTTTGTTTTTTCGTTGATTTTCGCGATAACCTGGCTGATGTTCACTCCTTTCGGTCCCAGAGCGGGTCCGAGCGGAGGCCCTGCGGAGGCCCTGCCCCCGTCAACCAATGCCTCAACAGTATCTACCATTGTTCATCTCTCCTTGTCTATGACTCTAACGCTGTCGCCTTTCACCGTCACGGGGATCGGGACCATGGCCTCGATCAGCTCGACGGTGATCTCTTCTTTGCCTTCATCTATATGCTGTACCCTTGCCTTCTCGCCCTTGAACGGTCCGTTGACCAGTTCGACGATGTCGCCCTCGGTGATGCCGACGACCGCCGACACGGGCGTGAGATAGTGGTCTATCTCTTCCAAAGACGTCTCTCCGGGAATGAACGAGTACGCCTTCCTGATGTCCCTTATCTTCTCGCGGAGACGGTCGGTGTTCATGCCTTCCACGAACACGTATCCCCTGAGGGCCGCCGGGCTCAGTATTGCGTATATGTCCTTCTCGCCCAGGTTCGCCTTGGCCGCCAGACTGTCGGCGGCAGATCTCTCCTGGTCCATCTGTGTCTTGAGTATCATCACCGACTGTATCGCAGAAGCGTTGAACTCCATCGAGTCCTTGGCTCCTCCGCATTCGGCTTTGACGGTGATCGCGACCTCGTCGCCGTATCTGGCTCCCTTGGGGCACTCTGTCTGAAGAACCAGCTCTTTGTCCTTTTGTCCGGGGATATCTACGGTTATATCGTTGCGGCTGCGATAGCTGCTCCAGAGTTCCGCGCCCGTAGAATCCGTGACCGTAATGACCCAGTCGGGCGCCGTCTCGGCGTCGGGACCCGTGATCTCGGAGAACGTTAGCTTCGCCTCCGACGCCCCGCCCGACAGCGAGAACCGCCAGCTGACGGTCTCGCCTGCACGGGCCTTCTTTGCATCGCTCACACCGGAAAGGCATGGGCCTGAGTACTGATCTGACATTGTTATTCCCCTATTTTTCAGAAATATGACGGAAGATACGTCATGAGCCACATTGTTGCGAACCCGACGGCTCCCAGGAGGACGATCCCCAGCGCTGTTATCCCCACGGTCTTCCTGTATTCGTCCCGGGAGGGCGTGCGGGCCATCTTCATTATCCTGGAGTATCTGCTGAACCCCAGCCCGGACTGCCTGTTCTCCTGTCCATCGTCGGCCGGGGCGGTATCATCGGTCATGTTCCTTCCTTCTTCCGCCCTCCGCGGGCGGCGGACACTTTGCTCGCTATCGCTGAAGATAACAACCAAAGATATGCCTTAAAGAAAGGTTGCTACTATAAACGTTTCGGTCGCTTTCGGGCGGATGCAAAGCAAAAAGATTGCACGGATACATCCGACATGGATTTATAGTGGCTCTATGTTCGGGTTTCATCCAGAGGTGTTGACTAATGGAAGAAGAACTGTGTAACGTAGTGTTCGTCAAGGAGAACAACGATTTTGTCGCCAGGATCCAGAGCGATCTCGGCGGGCTCAGAGAGTACAAGGCGCCCAGCTTTGAAGAGGTCCTCGAGCAGGTCGTCATAGATCTCCAGGAAGAATTCGAATCCTTCTGAAATCAGGGGTGACATTTATGTCTAGCAAAATAAAAAACATAACAGACGTGCTGGACTTCTTGGCCAGCGATGATTCAATCCCCAAGAACATCAGGAGGGGTGCTTCGGATGCGAAGACCAGGCTCCTGGATGAAAAGGACGCCATGGACGTGCGCGCGACGAGCGCGATGATGATCCTTGACGACCTGGCAAACGATAACAACACTCCCCTCCACGCAAGGACCCTCATATGGAAGGCGACCAGCGAGCTCGAGGGTCTTGCGGCCGGATCGAGATAAAAAAGAAATTTATCCATTCCTGTGACGGGAAGCTATCTCGAGGAAATTACGGAACATTTCAGGACCGTACTGCGTGTTCTCCACCTCCGGATGGAACTGGACCCCGAATATAGGGCGGTCCCTGCACCTTACGGCCTCTGCTTTGCAACGTACCGATGATGCCGTTACGTCGAAACCGTCCGGCACCGTTTTTACTTCATCGTTATGGGACGCCCATACCTCGATCGCGTCGGGCATTCCCTTGAAGATATCGTCGTGCGACGTTATGGTGAGCTCCACGGCGCCGTATTCCGGGTCGTCCCCCGGCCCCAGCGTTCCGCCGAAATGCTCGGACAGGAACTGCATGCCGGCGCAGATACCGAAAATAGGCACGTCCATTTCAAGATAATCGGAGTTCCTTCCCATCCTCCCCGCGTCGCTGGCGACGCTGGGCGCACCGCCCGAGAGTACCAGCGCGTCCGCGTCGGCAAGATCTCCGGGAGGCGTATCGTTCCTGACGATCCTGGCGTCGGCCATGTCCCTGAGGACGCGCCACTCCCGATGGGTCCACTGACCGCCGTTGTCTATGATATAGACCTTCACGGAGACCTATCCGTGGATATCGTATAAAAATCCATACTCGGAAGTTCCCTGCACGGGCCGGCCGCGTCCTTCCGCGAAGTTTCCACATCCCTATCGGACTCCGCGGAACCTGCCGCTGGACCTTGCCGTGCACGATTCCTCCGGATTACGAAAGAAATATGACTGTCGGACGCTCCCGTTCCCGTAAAGGACGGCCGTTCATTCCCATTCGATGGTCGCGGGGGGCTTGTCGGTTATGTCGTACACCACGCGGTTGACCTCGTTCTTCATCTTGCTGGTTATGCGTTGCGAGATGGCGTTCAGCACCGAGAGCGGAATGTCGCTGTGGGCGGCCGTCATCCCGTCGATGGAATCCACCGCGCGTACCGCTATGACCCTTCCGTATGCGCGCCTGTCGCCCTGCACCCCGACCGACCTTGTGGGAAGCAGCACGGCGAAGTACTGCCACGGAACTTTCATCTTCCCGGCCTCTGCGGCCTTCCTTATCTCGTCCTCCACGATAAAGCACGCCTCGCGGACCACCGCTACATTGTCGGGGGTTATCTCCGCAAGGCACCTGACCGCCAGTCCGGGCCCGGGGAACGGCTGCCTCTCCGAGGATTTTATCCCGAGCTTCCTGGCCACCTGCCTGACCTCGTCCTTGTAGAGGTCCCTGAGGGGTTCGACCAGCATCATGTCCATGTCCTTGGGGAGCCCGCCCACATTGTGATGGGACTTGATGATGTCCCTGACGCCGTCGCCGGATTCGATCCAGTCAGGGGCTATGGTCCCCTGCACCAGGTACTTCGCGCCGAACTCCTTCGCCTCCCTTTCGAAAATACGGATGAACTTCTCCCCGATGACCTTTCTCTTCTGTTCCGGATCGGTGACGCCCTTGAGCACCTCGAAGTACTCCTTCGACGCATCCACCGACTTGAAGTTGATGCCCGTATCGCGGAACATCTCTTCGACCTCTGCGGCCTCGCCCTTGCGCATCAGTCCCGTATCCACGAAAACAGCGAGCAGACGGTCGCCGATCGCCCTTCCGGCGATAACCGCGGAGACCGAACTGTCCACGCCGCCGGAGCAGGCGATTATGGCCTTGCCTTTGGTTTTTTCCCTGACCGAGGCTATCGCCTCATCGATGAACTTCTCGGCGTCAAACATCGGCGGCGACCTCCTCGGAGTCCTTCTCCACCTTGTCGGCCTGCCGCACCCTGTACTCCAGAAGTGCGGAGGCGAGCCTCGCATCGGAGACGGCGAGTATCTCGGCGGCGAGAATCGCCGCGTTGTCCCCGCGGTCCAGACCTACCGCGGCCACAGGGACCCCTGCGGGCATCTGAACAATGGACAGTATGGAATCGATGCCGAGCTTGCCGCTCACCGGCACGCCGATGACCGGTTTCGTCGTAAAGGACGCCACGACCCCGGGCAGGGCCGCCGACAGCCCCGCGATGGCGATGAACACGCCGGCATCGGACCTTTTGACCAGGTCCTCCACCCTTTTGGGGGTCCTGTGCGCCGAAGCCACGTTGATTTCGAAAGTGATAGAGAATTCCCTCAGTATGCTGATCGCCTTGTCTGCTACCGGGAGGTCGCTTTTGCTCCCGAGGATGATGGAAACCGTAGGCATGGCCACGGTCACATGATAAAAGAATAAAAACCCACCGAGGAGGCGGGTAAAGGATTTGGGACCCGGAACCGCCGGGGCTCAGCTCTTGAGAACTGCAACGAGGAAAATGCCGACAGCGATCAACGCCCCGATCAAGACTGCGATCAGAGAGATGAGCGTATTGTACATTACATCCCAGGCGGCCACGTCACTGAAGAGAGCGATATCGCCGTATCCAACCAAGTACGTCCACAATGCGAGAACGACGAGGCCGACTGCAAGCATAATCATGCCATAGGTCCTGCTCTTACCGCTGCCGAAGTAGGCTGAGAATATTCCTGCGATCAAAAGTACTATCGAGAATACGAATACTATGATTGTCAGGAATGACATTAAGTCCCAAGTCATTTGTTACCTCCATTAATCCGAGATTCGCCAGTGGCGTATCAATTGGGCACGGATACACCCTATTTGTTATTAAACTTTTCACGTCCGAAATCCGGGTCGCGCGTCTTTTTTTGCGTCGGCGGAGCCCCGTTCCGGCGCACAATAAAATGGATGAATCATCCGTCCGTACATTTGATTTAGATACTATGAGTAAAAGATTATTTACTGTTCGATGCTTAAAGATAATAAAGCAAACCCAAATATTTAAATAGTGGACAAGTATAGAGTCTGATACTTGACAACCGACTGCCAAGACGAGAAGATTGCATATGGATTTTTTGGGGACCGTTGCGGAAATTACTTCTGACGGCAGAGCTGTGGTTTCGGCCTCCGTACTTCCAGAGATAGGAAATCCTGTTTTCGACTCCCGTAAACGCAGATTAGGTAAAGTGGTTCGTATATTCGGACCGGTGGACGGACCCTATGTGTCCGTCGAACTCGAAAACGTCAACGTTTCAGAGCTGGCCGGTGCGGATCTATACACCCAAGGGGTGAAACAAAATGGCAAAGTCAAAAGAAGGCACTGAAGAGATTGAGGTCTGTCCGGAGTGCGGCAGCCATCACCTCGTTAGAGATTACGAGCGCGGTGAGCTGATATGCGAGGACTGCGGATTGGTTCTTGACGACCAATTCATCGACCAGGGACCGGAATGGAGGGCCTTCGACGTCGAACAGGGAGAGAAGAGGGCACGCACCGGCGCCCCGATGACATATACCATTCACGACAAGGGCCTCTCGACAGAGATTTCCTGGAAGAACAAGGACAGCTACGGCAAGAGCATCCCCACCAGGAACCGCGCCCAGCTGTACAGGCTCAGGAAATGGCAGAGAAGGATCCGTGTATCAAACGCTACCGAGAGGAACCTGGCGTTCGCCCTGTCGGAACTTGACAGGATGGCGTCCGCGATGGGACTCCCCCGTAACGTCCGCGAGACCGCGGCGATGATCTACAGGAAGGCCGTCAACAAGAACCTCATCAGAGGACGCTCCATAGAAGGTGTCGTGGCCGCATCGCTGTACGCGGCATGCAGGCAGTGCGGAGTTCCCAGGACCCTCGACGAGGTCGCAGGTGCGAGCCGTGTCGGGCGCAAAGAGATAGGGCGCACGTACAGGTTCATGACCCGCGAGCTCAAGCTCAAGCTCATGCCGACCAAGCCTCAGGACTACGTGCAGAGGTTCTGCTCGGAGCTCAAGCTGAGCGGGGAGGTACAGAGCAAAGCGGCCGAGATCCTGAAGGATGCGTCCGAAAAGGAACTAACTTCCGGACGCGGCCCCACGGGTGTCGCGGCCGCCGCGATATACATCTCGTCCATCCTGTGCAACGAGCGCAGGACCCAGCGCGAGGTTGCGGACGTCGCCGGCGTGACCGAGGTCACGATCAGGAACAGATACAAAGAGCTGACCGAGAAACTGGGGATCGTCATCCAGCTCTGAGGGCTACCGATGAGCGGCTCAGCAGACGGAGACTACTCGGTGATCGGGTATTCGACGAACAACATAGGCGACGACATACAGAGCGTTGCGGCATCCCGCTTCGTCCCGAAGGTGGACAGATTCATCAACCGGGAGAACATGTGGCGGTACGACGGTCCGAATACCAAGATGATACTGAACGGGTTCTACATGGACACATCGAGGCATTTCCCTCCCTCCGGTAGGATCGACCCTCTGCTGGTATCGATGCACGTCACGCCTGTATGGCGGGAGGGCTTCATGAAGCGGGGCAGAGAGTATCTCCGGGAGCACGGGCCGGTCGGATGCAGGGACCGCAGCACTCTGGAGTACATGCTGGACAACGGCGTCCCGGCCTACTTCTCGGGCTGCCTGACGCTGACACTGCTGCCGAACCCGGCGATCGAGAGGCAGGATTACATCCTGGCCGTCGATATCCCGGAGGAGACCGTGGCGGCCATGAGGACCATGACCGACCGGCCGATATTCGAGCTTTCGCACGATTTCTGGGAGTCTTACGACATGGAGGTCAGGCATCGTTTCGCGAAGTCATTCCTCTATCTCTACAATTCCGCCCACTGCGTGGTCACCAGGAGGATGCATGCCGCCCTTCCGTCCCTTTCGATGGGGACGCCCGCGGTCCTCTTGGACCTGGACCTGGAAAAATTCCCCGAAAGGTTCAGCGGTCTGAAGGAACTCGTGAACTGCATGACGCAGGAGGAGTTCGAAAGCGGAGGATACGACATCGGCGCCCCTCCCCCGAACCCCGAAAAGCATCTGGAGATCAGGAACGCCCTCGTGAAATCCTGCGCCGGGTTCACATGTCACGACAACGGAAGCGTGATCGAGCCGGTGAGCCTGCCGGAGGTGATGGGACTCGTGCGCTGCACGAAGACCGATCGGATAAGAGAGTTCCATTCCATATGGAAGCTCGAGATGGCGAAGCTGATGTACTCACGGTTCATAAAGAAGAACAGACCTGAAGACATCGAATGACTCAGGGCCTGAACCATTTGAACTCGAGGTACTCGATCCCGCCGCTTATCCGGCAGAACAGGATGTCCTTCTTCACCCCTCCGGACAGGCGCACGGTCCTGGATATCTCGGGCCACATCGCCGTGTCCGACGCCGGGACTGCATGGACGAGATAACGTGCGTGGCAGTCGTCCGGCGACCCCTCGTATACCCTGAAATGTGTACCGTATTTGAAACCGGTCTTGACGACCAGGCCGCGGGACCTTAGGTCGTAGTACGCCGATATACGCAGGGCAAAATCGCTTTGGGTCTCCGAGCCCAGCTTCTTCAGCTCCTCGGTCCCGACCGCCCTGCCGTCATGCCGGAGGACGTTGAGCGCGCCCTTCTCAGAAAGATAACAGCTTTCTATCAACGACAGCTGGAGCGCCCCGCCGATGTCTTTACCGAAGAACCCGGCCTCTTTCAGCCGCCCGTAGCTGCCGGCATCGAAAACGAACACGCGGTCGCTGATCAGCACACCGTCGATCCGTCCGCCCGCGAAAACCATGGGCACGGAGCCGCGCGGGTCCCTGGTGGACATCTTGTAGTATGTGACATCGCCCTCCTCGTCCGCCACCCCGTACAGGAGCTCCCGCCCCTTCCCTTCGGTATGTGATATCTCTGCCGAGAAATCGTTTATATCGAGCACCGTACGCTCGGAAACCGCCCTGACCATGTACTCCGGACGGGAGTTGCTCATCGTTTTTCCTCTGGGAAACACCGAAAGGTCGAAACCCCCAGTCTCCGTTTTGACGACGAAACCGCGGGACCTCATGTCCCTGTAGACCAGATATTTGACGTCGAACCCTTCGTTCTGCTTCGAGGCCTGGGCGAAAAGCTCGTCGAACTCCACCTTCTCTCCTCCGGACTCGACCAGAAGACGGCCGCTCTCCATGAGGTACACCGCCTCGGTGAGGTCCAGCTCCAGGCCTCCTCCGCTCAGGGGATAGCCGTAATTGCCCTTACTGTAGAGCTGGCTGCCTTCCCTCTGGTCGGACACGATGACGGTGTCCCCTTTAAGTTCGCCCGGCATACCGGTTTGTACCGAGCGAGCGTATTTATTGATATCTGAAAAAAAGAAAGATGTTTCTCAAAGGGTTTAGTTGGCCGATGGCCTCATGCTGCCGTCCAGGTATTCCGAGTACCCTTTGAGGTCCAGCAGGCCGTGGCCCGACAGGCAGAACACGATCGTCTTCTCCTCGCCGGTCTTGCGGCATTTTACGGCCTCGTCGATCGCCGCCTTAACTGCGTGGTTAGATTCCGGCGCCGGCACTATCCCCTCGGTCCTGGTGAACATCGCGCCCGCCTCGAATGTCTCGAGCTGGTCGTAGGCCACCGCCCTGGCGAAGCCCTGGTTCACCGCCGCCGATACGAGGGGCGACATGCCGTGGTATCTCAGCCCGCCCGCATGCACGGACGGCGGGACGTAGTCGTGCCCCATGGTGTACATCATCAGCAGCGGCGTGTATCCGCCGGTGTCGCCGAGATCGTACCTGTAGTCCCCCCCCGTCATGCTGGGAGCGGCCTTGGACTCGGCGGCGACGAACTCGCATTCCGTGCGTCCTTTGATCTTCTCCCCCATCAGCGGGAAGCAGAACCCCCCGAAGTTCGACCCTCCCCCGGCGCAGGCTATCATCATGTCGGGCTCGATCTCCGCCTTCTTCATCTGCTCCATGGTCTCCAGCCCTATCACGGTCTGGTGGAGCATGACGTGGTTCAGAACGCTTCCCAGAGAGTAGCATGTGCCCGGGTCCTTGGAAGCCACCTCGCAGGCCTCTGTGATCGCCACTCCCAGAGAACCGACGGTGCCCGGGTGTTCCTTCAGATACTTGCGCCCGAACTCCGTATGCGCCGAGGGCGACGGGTATATCGTGCCCCCGTAGAGCTCGATCAGCGACTTCCTTGTGGGCTTCTGGTCGTAGCTCCCGCGGACCATGAACACGGTCGTCTTGATGTCGAACAGGTTCGAGACCGCCGCGAGGGCTGTGCCCCACTGCCCCGCGCCCGTCTCCGTGGTAAGGGTGTGTATCCCGGCCTCGGCGTTGTAGTACGCCTGGGCCAGCGCGGTGTTCCCTTTGTGGCTTCCGAGCGGGCTCAGGTCCTCTCTCTTGAAGTATATCTTCGCCGGGGTCTTCAGGTATTTCTCGAGACGGTACGCCCTCTGCAGCGTCGAGGGGCGGTTAAGATAGACGAGATTATCCCTGACCTCCTCCGGTATATCGATGTACCGTTCGACGGACATCTCCTGCTCCAGGATCTCCTTGCAGAAGAGAGATCCCAGTTCCTCGGGGCCCGCCGGCTTTCCCGTTTTCGGGTTCATCGGCGGTTCCAACGGCTTCGGCAGGTCCGCGGCCAGGTTGTACCATTTCTTCGGAATGTCTTCGACATCGAGTGTAGTTCGTATGTCCTTAGGTATTGACATAACGGTTCCATCGTGTTTAACATATATATCTTTATGTACATTGATGAATAATAATATACATTATATGGGCACAGTTGCCTGCTTCAGCGTCGCTTTTAATGAAAGTAACCTGCTTTCTCATCGTCTTATTAGTTCGATGATCGCCTGAAACGCAGGAGAGCATCGAAAACCCTTCCTTCCAACGATACGGACAACAGCACACGGGGGTGGGCTGTTCCGGCGCTCCGCTCATGCAGCGGCTTCTTTGTGCATCTATAAAGCATCATCAGAAAGGTCTGTATCGGAAGGACAGCGGCCCGTATCATTCATGAAATCTGCTCCCGGTGAAAGGGTTCCGTAGACCGTACGGCGAACTCCGCTTGACCGAAAGTGATTATGTGCTCGACGATCGCCGAACCCGCAATGGATATAAATAACGT
>WOYN01000016.1 GCA_011620825.1 Candidatus Methanomethylophilaceae archaeon
ACCGCGAATTCTCTTATTTCTCCGGATATCGTCGCTGCGATATTTCCGGACAATCCGCACATATCGCTTATTCAGATAGTGGGCCCCAGTAGAACTGCCGATGCTTTCCCTGACTTCGCATATGCGTCTTCGTCTCAGAGGAAAGGCAGCCGTTCCAAAGGCCATCGACCAAATCCTATGAATCATGCAAGCGCGTGCAGATCTGCTCTACCAATTTAGGAATGAAATTAATAATCAGATGCCATTGGCTTTCTGTTACAATGATCTCGAAAAAACGTTCGTTTCCCTTCACCGCGATAGTGGACCAAGATGAGATGAAGAGGGCATTGATCCTCAACATCATCGACCCGGACGTTGGCGGAGTTTTAATCAGGGGGGAGAAAGGTACAGCAAAATCTACGGCAGTGAGGTCACTGGCACATGTGCTGCCCGAAATAGAGTACGTTAAAGGTTGCAGATTCCGTTGCGATCCCGCTCACCCGGAGATGCTATGCTCTGAATGCATGAGCGCACGGGAGGCAGGTGTCGTACAGGAGATTGAGAGGGGCCCAATCAGGGTCGTGGAGCTCCCGCTGAGCGCAACCGAGGACCGAATAGCCGGGACGCTGGATCTCGAGCACGTCCTTCAAACGGGCAAGAAGAGGTTCGAGCCCGGGGTGCTGGCACAGGCCAATCGCAACATACTGTACGTAGACGAGGTCAATCTTTTGGAGGACCATATCGTGGACCTTCTCCTGGATTCCGCCGCAATGGGCGTCAATTATGTGGAGAGAGAAGGAGTATCGTTCTCCCATCCTTCCAAATTCATACTCATAGGGTCAATGAATCCGGAGGAAGGAGAACTCAGGCCCCAGCTTTTGGACAGGTTTGGGCTGTGCGTCGACATTGTGGGAGACAAGTACGTGAGCTCCAGGGCCGAAGTGGTGATGAGGAGGTTGGAGTACGATTCGGATCCTGACGCTTTCATAGAAAAGTTCCGTCCCGAGACCGAAATTTTGTGCGAAAAGATTGCGATTGCGAGGGACAGGTTCAAGGACGTGGAGATCAGCCAGAACATGGTAGAAGTGGCTTCCAATATAGCGATATATTTCAAGATGGAAGGTCACAGGGCGGATATCACGATGGTCAGGGCGGCCAGGGCAAATGCGGCCTTCGAGGGCAAGGATTCGATAGACAGGGATGATCTCAGAACGGTCGCCCCCATGGTGCTGACCCACCGCATAAAGAAAAAGCCCTTCGAAAAAAGCGGACTGGACAGAGAGGAACTGGAAGAATGCCTCAGGATGTATTGACCCTTCCCTTCTCCGCGGTCCGCGGAATGGCACTTGCAAAGAAAGCGCTTATGTGCGCAGCCGTGGACGACAGCATGAAAGGGGTTCTGATCAAAGGACCTTCCGGCACCGGCAAGAGCGTCCTTGTACGTGCTTTTGCGGGTGTTCTGCCCAACAGGGAGATCATCAACATCCCCCAGAACGTATCAGACGACCAGCTTTTCGGAGGTCTGGACCTCGAGAGGGCTGTGACCGAAGGCCGTGCAGCGGTATCCGGAGGCATTCTGAGTCGTGCCGACGGAAACATGTTGTACATCGATAACGTGAATCTGATGGACGGCAGAACGTTGGATTCTCTCATGGATTGCGTCGAGTCCGGAACGGTCATCGTGGAAAGGGAAGGCATTTCCGCAGAGTACACGCTGGCAACATCGGTCATTGCATCGATGGACCCAGTGGAGAGAGAGCTTCCTGACAGCGTATCCGACAGGTTCGACATGTGCGTAAACATCATTCCAGAAATGGATTTTCGTAAAAGGGCGGCGATCGTAAACGCGGATATCGAGCACAGGAAAGGCATGGCCGCCTATTCGGAAGACTACCGTGCAAGCGATACAGAGTTATCTGCCGCGATACAAAGTGCCAGGCAGATATTACCTTCGGTCGTGTTGGAAAGGGATGACGTGGTCACCATTGTGAAGATCTGCAGGGATCTGAACGTGCGCGGGCACCGTGCAGATATATCTGCCGCGAAGGTTTCCAAGGCATTGGCCGCGCTTGACGGCAGGGCGTATGTTTCCGACACAGACATCAGCGATGCACTGGTACTATGCCTGCCGCACAGGAGGACCACCATAGCGAGGGGGGAGGAAAAGGACATCGAAGTCGTAACGCTCTCTGAGAAAGACACCGAGAAAACGGAAGAACGCAGGGAAGAAGAATCCGACTTTCTGTCGATACCCGAAGAAGAACCGGAGATACAGGTCCAACCGGAGGGAATCGATGATTCATGCCCGTCAGAATCTCCTGAAACCGCTAAAACGCGTTATGACATGATATATGAAAAGGCCAAGGACACCCTCGACGAAATAGAGGAGTTAGAAACGTTCCGTCTGCACGAGATCGCAGGGATCAGAAGCAATAGGGCGCCGATATCTGAGAGGAACTCTGGAAAATACAGAGGATTCAGGATACCCAGGGGAAAGACCGCCGATCCGGCTTTCGATGCAACTGTACGCGCCGCGGCACCTTACCAATCGATCAGGGAATCGAACGGGCTCAGCATAAAGATCGAGTCCCGGGATATACGGGAGAAGATCAGGACCCGACGCAAATCATGTTCGTTCATCTTCGCCGTGGATACCAGCGGGTCGCTCGTCAAAGGAGGGATGATGGGGGTTGTTCAGAATGCGATAAGGTCCATGCTCAT
>WOYN01000057.1 GCA_011620825.1 Candidatus Methanomethylophilaceae archaeon
GGTCCTGCCCGAATTGCTGACCCGTTTTGTACAAACCTTTAAATGTAGAACGTCAATCCAAACTCAGGCATTCTAATATAGCTCCCTGTACGCCGTAGGGAAGAGTTAGGAAGTAGTATTGGGGCCGAAAGACATAGGAGATAGAAAATATGGCCTACGGAGACGACAGGAACAGAGGATTTAGAGACAACAGGGAGCCCAGGGAGATGTTCGACACCACCTGCTCCGACTGCGGAAAAGAGTGCCAGGTGCCCTTCAAGCCCACCGACGGAAGGCCCGTCTACTGCAGGGACTGCTTCCAGAAGCACCGCCCCGCTGACAGGGAAGGCGGCAACGGCGGCAGGCGCCCGAGATACTGAGCTTTTTCAAAGTTCAGCGTATTCCTAAACTTTTTACGTATTCACTTACGCTTTTGATTTTTTGAATTCTTGCTGTCGATGAGCGCCTGCGACATCATAGCTACCTTGAGAACGGCGAAAGACATAATCGCGCCTGCCATCCCGGTCACCAGTAAGACGACCCCGGAGGCCTCGTATCCCATGAGATACAGTCCGAGTCCGATAAATGCGATGGCTGCGGATGTGAAAAATGCCACCTGGGCGACGTGCGTTCCTTGTTTTATGTCCACATAAAGTCAGCGGACGGCGTATATTTAATTCGAATGCAGAAAAAGTAAGTGGTTTCGTTAATGTTTTCGGGAAGATCAGGCTATCTTCTTTCCAGAGTTCGGGCCGGCCCCTTCGTCATAGACAGCGGTTACCTTGAACTTCCATAAAGCTCTGGCATGCATGTTGGCGCCCGCGAGTGCCTTATTAAGATTCTCGACATCGGATCCCTTTTCCTCGCGTCCGAGGACGGTCGCCTGCATCTCGTAAGCCTTGGGCCCTGCGTTGACGAGGATCGCAACCTTCTTGTTCTCGGCCATGTACTCGGCGGACCTCTTCATGAAGACCTCTCCCACCGTTATAACGTCATTGCCGATCATTCCAAAGCTTCCGCATACGATCGCGTGAGGCTGTCCGGCCGCATTCGCGGTCACCAGGACCTTTGTCGTTCCCTTATCATTCATTATGTCCAGAATCTCTTTGGGTACTGCCACCATTATGTATCACCAGATATAGATGGTAACAAAAGTATATCTAACAGGGGGTTACAGCCGTGTAATCCTTTTTCCTGACCGCCTAGGCCATCTGAATAAGCTGGCTTACTTGGATTTATTCTCGCGCTTGGGGCCCATGAAGTCATAGACGCCTATTATGACGATCAACGCGACCACACAGATGATGACAGGCGAGAAATCCACCAACATTTCGATCATGCCCGCCCCAACGGCGGGTGCGTATTTATGGCTTTTCAATCGGCCTCAGATGCTGGACCACAAGCTGGATCTTGCCATCCTTGAAGTACGGTACAGAAGTGCACGAATATTGCGTATCTGTTCCGGGTATCACACGCGGATCGCTGCAGCGCACGGGCCCCTGTGTTGCGATGACATTGCAGTCTATGCAGCACGTCGTACGCCCGAGGAGGCGGTAGCACTTACGGCCGATGACCTCGTCGGCGGTTTTGTTGAATACCTTGAGGGCGGCACGGTTCATCCAAACAACGGTGTGCTCGGAATCGTGTATTATTATAAGGTCGTCTATCTCGTCCAATACCATGTTGAGCAGAACGTCGGCGAATCCCTCCTCTTCCATTTTTCTCACCGTATGCAAATCACCTTGGGAGTATTAAACCTGGCGGGATGGAAGAATTTAAAGATTGGCACATCTGATGCGGAATATGTCGATATCCTGTATGTAACCCACGATTTTCTGCAAGAATTATGACAATTCCGTAAACCGATTTCGAATTTCGAATAGTAGCGCCGGGTTTTTTAGACATTTTTTTATATGGACAACATATAGCCCACTGAATGACTTACGACGTTATCATTATCGGAGCTGGTCCGGCAGGTCTGACCGCCGGTATTTACGCCAGATCCAAGATGATGAATACGCTTATCATCGAATCCGGTCGCGTAGGCGGCCAGCTTGTCAGCCTGTACCCGGAAAAAGGAGTGCACAACTTCCCCGGCTTCGAGAGTGTACAGGCACGTAAGCTTTCAGACCGCCTATATGCGCAGGCCGAGAACCTGGAATGCGAGATCAGGGAGCGCGAGAAGGCACTTGAGATAAGAGACGGTAACGAGGACCTTGTCGTCGTCACCAACAAGGGCGAATATCATACGCTTACGGTGATCATAGCCATAGGAATGGGCGATTTCAATCCGAGGAAGATGGGGGTCCCCGGAGAAGACGAACTTTTCGGCAAGGGCGTTTCCTACCTATTGCCGGTAAAGGAGGAGCTTGTCGGACAGAAGGTCACGATGTTCGGAGGGGGCAACAGCGCCATCGAGATGGCACTGATAGCAGACTCTGTTACGGACACTACGATCGTCCACAGAAGAGGCGAATTCAGAGCGGACGAGATGAACGTCTTCCACCTTGAAAGGAGCAACATCCTCAAAGTCATGAACGCAGAAACGATTTCATTCAACGGCACGGAAAAACTGGAATCTGTAACCGTTAAGCAGGATAACAGGACTTTCGAAATACCGACCGACCTCGCCGTCATAAATATAGGTATAAAGTCAGACCTGGGGATCCTTGACAAGTGGGGGCTAGACCTAACGCCCGAGGGG
>WOYN01000124.1 GCA_011620825.1 Candidatus Methanomethylophilaceae archaeon
TGCTGGCACAATGCATCGACCATCGCATCGATCTTCGGAGGCGACATCTTGGTATGAGAAGACAGTTCGCTCAGGTCGTAGACGAAGACCTCTGAATCTATCTCTCCGCGCCAAAGGTCGAGCATCTTTCGGCATCTGCGTTCGTCTGCCATTCCATCGGGGGACATATTCCTCAGCACTCCGGGGTCGTGGAGCTTTCCGGTCCAGAATGGTCCGAGGCGGTGCAGGTCATCAGGTTTAGCGGATATCGAGCGTTCCATGGTTTTCGTGTCATATTGCATATAACCCAATTGTGCCAGAGTAT
The DNA here is from genome assembly GCA_011620825.1 of Candidatus Methanomethylophilaceae archaeon. Classification (GTDB taxonomy): domain Archaea; phylum Thermoplasmatota; class Thermoplasmata; order Methanomassiliicoccales; family Methanomethylophilaceae; genus VadinCA11. Next base: position 305 of record WOYN01000124.1, read on the forward strand.
TGTCGGCTGCAACAGCTCCCTCGACAATCCGTACGTATGTCCTGTAATAGTGGTCCGCTGAGAACGACAGCATAGGGATCATTCCCCGGTCGAATTTCGCCAGTTCTCTGGCGATTGTGCACATGAGTATACGGAGGCCCCCCTCGTGGCACATATATCCCCTTACTGGTTCTGACTGATATCTTCTCCGGCATTTGGCGGAATGTGCCCCGGCCAACGGAGCCGTGTCCGTTGCGGTAATGGCCATGATCCCTTTTCTGCTGCATCCTCTGATCGCCGACTGGATAAATGGCGCCGGTGAACCGAAAGGATCGAGATCGACATAACCGAAGGCATGTTCTGAGAACAAAACGTGAAGATCCTTGTTGGAAGGGGTGCAGTTCGTTAGACCGTTGATTTCGATGTTCCTCCTGATATATTCCATGGAACCTGGATTGATGTCGTTAGCAGTAACGACCGATCCCGGGACCTCGTTGGCGATCCTTGCCGCACGTGCGCCGGTCGCGGTCATGGCATCGGCCGCAGTAATTCCCGGGCTCAGCGAACGGAGCAACATGACACTGACATCCCTGTTGAAGGCCATCTGCTCGTTGAAGAAGATCCCCGAATTCTTTTTTCCGGGTCCGCCGTAAGAATGTTCCGAGGGCACGGACAAAAAGGTGCCCCCCTCCTTGACGATGACGGTTTGCGACATCAGTTGTCTTCACCGCTCATAAGGTGCATTATCTTATAAGGCAGAAGATTGCGGTTTGTAGGAGTCACTTCAAGAATGCGGACATCGTCGCGTCTTCTGATGTCCTGTAGAAGAGGATTTCTCGATTTTTTGTGAAGGGTGATTATCATCGGTTTGCCGACATCGAGCGCATCTTTTACGGCATCGATGAAGGCTGGGCACTCGACCTCGAGTTTTCCTACCTCGTCGATGACGATAATGTCGCAGTCCTCGCATGCACGTCTTATTGCATTCACGCCCACTTTTTCAAGCGCCTCGATATCCACTCCCAGCTTACCCACCATGATGCGGCTCTCTATTTCGGTACTGGCAAAGACCTCTGTCTCCCCTGTCATAATGTTTCGTACGGAACATCCAGTCTTATGCCTGCCGTCTTCTATCGGCTCGTTGATCATACCGCCTATGTGGAGGTCGCTGTCGTTCAGCATTTCTATGACTTTTAGCAAAACATACGTCTTCCCCGAACCGGGTAGACCCGTGATGCCGATCTTGATTTCATGAGCCATAATGTCGTTACCCAGAGTACACCTGTATAGCGTTCCTAATATATAGTATGTTCACGATTGCGGCTGCTCTTCGATATTCGATACGAACATCAGGGGATATCCGATCTCTGGATCATAGCGCATCTCCGCTGTGACCGATATGCCCTGGATCTTTATGCGGACCACCGCATCTATCTTTTCACCCGTAAGCGAGAAATACGAGTATCTGTCGAGAGACCTGCCGAACACGTTGCGGTCGATATGGATGCTGGCACTCTCAACATAAGGCTGCGAGCATATGCTTTTCACCATCGCGGCCTCCAAGGCTTCGACGCCATCCTTATCCACCGGGGTACCTACAAATTGATGGTATACCGTGCCCATCTTGATCCCGGCCTCGAAGAGTGCTCTTTCGCGGACGGAACAATTGAATCTGCTGGTAGCCAAAGATTCTCTGTCCATCATCTGATGGGTAGGTATGTTTCAATTATATCTTTATAGCTCACGTCCGAAGTAAGGGTTTATTTATGGAATCATATAACGGCGCGATGGAAATAACGCTCGAATCCATTCAGCAACTCAAAAAAGAGAAGAATGCAGTGATACTCGCGCATAATTATACCTTGCCAGAGGTCCAGGATGTAGCTGATTATGTAGGCGATTCCCTTGGACTGTCACGTAAAGCTGCGGAAACAGAGGCCGAGATAATAATATTCTGCGGAGTCAGTTTCATGGGTGAAACCGCCAAGATATTGAATCCCGACAAAAAGGTTCTCCTGCCGGAGCCCAGGGCGGGTTGTTCCATGGCATCTATGTGCACCGCGGCCCAGGTCAGGGAAATGAGGAGAATATATCCTGATGCGGCAGTCGTAGCTTACGTGAACACGACTGCAGACGTGAAGGCTGAATCAGATATATGCTGCACGTCATCCAATTCGATCAAGGCCACAGCGTCTCTCGAAGAAGAGGACATAATTTTCATCCCAGATATGAATCTGGCCGCCTATACGGCAAACAAGTTGCCTGAAAAGAATATAATTCCTTTCCACGGATACTGCTCGGCGCATCACGGCATAACCACATGGCAGATCGAGGACCTGAGGACGTTGCACCCAGGGGCGGATATCGTCAGTCATCCCGAATGTACTTTCGATGTTCTAGCAATGTCGGATTTCATCGGTTCCACCGAGAAGATGATCGACTTTGTCCGTGTATCCGACAACAACGAATTTATAATTGCCACCGAGGTAGGGATGCTCTACAGGCTCAGGAAAGTGCGCCCCGACGCAAAGTTCTATTTCCCTCCGAATGCACTGTGCCAGACCATAAAGATGACAAACCTTCGCCTGGTATACAGGTCTCTGGTCGATGGTAACGGAGAAGTTATCCTGGACCCCGAAATATCCCGGAGGGCGCGCATACCTGTAGAAAGGATGCTTTCTCTGGATTAATCAGCGATACATCATTTCCCAGCCGCAACCGGGGATGAGCTCTTTCAGCTCTCCGTCGTGAAGGTCGGCAGTCTGGAAGGACATCTTTATCAAGTGCTTGATGAGGTCTTGCGAGGGCACCCCGTCGATGTAGCTTTGGATGACCTTGAACGAAATGTAACCTTCTTCAGAATCCATGATAAAACTGCCGTTGTTTATGGTGTTGTTGATCTTGTTAAGTTCCACCGTGAGCTCGTTTCTTTTGCTGAGAGGAACCTCGAACATCAGGCGGCAGTAGATGTTCAGTGTTTTGTGCTCATCGTCCGCGGCTAGTACCATGCCGATGGGGAGGTCTTCGCCGTTGGCCGCTAAGTATATTACGGGTTCGTCCTCCGCGATCTCGTATTTGTAATCGAAACTGTCAAGTGCCTTGCATACAGCGTTCTTTACCGATTTTGCACTACCCCTCTTCTTCTTGAACATTTCCACCACACGCTCGGATATCGTTGTCGGTATTTGATTTTTGACAATTCACTGGATTTCTATAGGGGATAAAGACAATAACCACCTTATGCGTCTGGGTTTCGAGGCTGGCCGGATGAAGATGATTCCATGCTGATCTGTGATGAGCCCTATGAGTGCCGACGGCCCCTCAATCCGTGTCATAATTAGACATGCACATGTATGAGATGAACTCGCTGAGTTTCATGCCGCTCTCCCATCTCATGATGAAATTACCGTTGTTTGAAATATCTATTTTAGGGATACGTCTGTTAAGCAGGCCGCACCTGCCTCTCAGCCGATCTTCCGAAGGAATTGTGAAAATCCTCCACGGATCTCCCCTGAAGCCCTTTAGCCGGTATGCGTAAATCGGAATCAAATGAGATTTCTGGCACTCCTCGAGCATCTGGTCTGCCTGCTCGGTCAGTCGGGTGTTCCTGCTGAAATGCATGGTGCTATCGTTAGAGCTCTTTACTTCGATCGGAAAAGAAAAGTCCCATCGAAGCGCAACAAGGTCGACACCAAGGGAACCGGCCGCCCTGACGACAAGAAACGGCTCCTTAAGCATCGTGTTGTAGGCTTCGGTCTCGACAGTGTCACAGGTCTTGACCATTTTAGCTATGACCTTGGGGTCCCCTGAAAGAAGATACTTCAGCTCTCTTTCATAGATGTCGCCCGGGGGAGCCATGAGGTGAAAATGCGTAAGATGTTTATAAATCGGACCATAGGGTGGCCGAAAGTGCCGAAATTGTCAGGGGGACAACCTTGACACGTCCCTCGGGAACAAAATGGCCTCCCTGATATTGGGCAGGTCGATCATTTTTACCAAGAGCCTTTCCGTCCCTATTCCCCATCCGCCGTGTGAAGGCATGCCGTATCTGAACGCTTCCAGGTAAAACTCGAAATCTTTTGGGTCCAGCCCCTTCTTTTCGATTCTGGATATCAGACGGTCTATGCGGTGTTCCCTCTGTCCTCCGGAAGAGATCTCCTGTCCCTTGTAATCCAGGTCGAACGAGTGTGAGTAAGAGGTGCCGTCCTTCTCCATGATATAGAAGGGCTTTGCGTCTTCGGGGTACCCGCATATAAAGTAAAGGTCGAAGCCCTCTGACGACATGTGCTCGCCAATAATCTTTTCACCCTCCGTACCTAGGTCGTCGCCGTCTTTGAGGTCTAGCCCGCCCTCGCGCACTATGCTCAGGCATTCTTCGTAACTTAGGCGAGGATATGGTACTGCTGGCACATTGACACTCTTACCAAGTATGCCGAGCTGTTCGGAACCTTTTTCCTTTATTCCCTTCAGTATGAAGTCCATGATCTTCTCGATCATCGACATGACCTCTTCCTCGGACGATATCCATGCCATCTCCCCGTCGAAAGATACGAATTCGGTCACATGACGGTTGGTGTTGGAGTTCTCCGCACGGAACGCCGGAGATATTTCGAAAACACGGTCCAGGCCTGTCGACATCAGGATCTGCTTGTAGAGCTGGGGGCTCTGTGCCAGATACGCTTCTCTTCCGAAATAGTCAACTTTGAAGAGCGTAGCGCCCCCCTCGGCCCCGGAAGAGTTGATCTTCGGTGTCGAGACCTGTACGAAACCATTCTCTCTGCATGCTTCGGATATCAGGCCGAGCATTATAGATTTCAGCTCGAATATCGCCGTTATTTCAGGCTTGCGGATGTCCATGAACCGGTGGTTGAGGCGGGTGTCCATCTCGACGTTCACTTTGTCGATGACTCCCATGGGCAGAGGCACCGCGGCCTCTGAAATAATTTCGGCATTAATCGGAATCAATTCAAGGCCCAGAGCGGTCTGGTTGCTTTCCTTGACCTCTGCAGTTATCGAAACGGCCGACTCTCTCGAGATGGTGGTCAGCATGACAAATGTCTCTGGGTCGATCTTTTTCTTGGGCATCGTTACCTGTACGGTTCCGAATCTGTCCCTGAGTGTCAGGAATGATATGCCCCCCAAATTTCTGATATCCTGTACCCAGCCGTTCACTGTGACTGTGCCGTCCCCGATGGCGATGCTTTTTGTGTTCCTTATGAGGGTCATTTGATCGAACGGTTATATACGCTTACGATAAATAACTTCAGCCACAAAACAGTACCGGGTGCGACAACAGATCGCTGGGCGCATTGCGCCTTCACTTGCCGCGGCAGACCAGCATCGCGTGCGGGAATAAGTATTATAAATTAAACCTCCTACTCGGTCTAGTTGAGAGATGGGTGTATCCATGTCAGAGGAAAAAGTAACAGTATCGGTAATAAAAGCGGACGTCGGGTCCGTTGTCGGACATTCTAAACCCCACCCCTCGATGCTCGAAGCATCCAGGGAAGTCCTTAGGGACGCACAGAAGCAAGGGACCGTCGAAGATTTCTACGTAACGCGCGTGGGTGACGACATTAACCTCTTCATGACCCATTACAAAGGTGTCGGAAACAGGGACGTCCACGGTGCAGCCTGGGAGTGTTTTCAGAGGGCGGCCGAGATTGCTAAGTCCATGAAGCTCTACGCCGCCGGACAGGACATCCTGACGGATGCGTTCTCCGGTAACGTCAAAGGGGCAGGCCCCGGATCGGCCGAGTTTTCCTTTGTGGAGAGGAAGTCCGAGCCCATGTTGTTCTTTATGGCGGACAAGACGGAACCGTCTGCATATTCCCCTATTCTTTCCAGGATTTTCCTGGACCCATTCACGACTACCGGTCTGGTAATCGACGCAAGGGCAAAAATGGGGTTTGATGTCGAGATCCAGGACGTAATGGACCACAAGAAGGTCGTAATGTCCTCCCCTGAGGAGACCCTCAGCATATTGAGTCTTCTCGGCGACACATCGAGATACGCGATCAAGGGGATCAACTCCAGGGCAGGCATCGGACCAGCATGCGTGGTGTCCACCGACAAGCTGAATCTTACGGCAGGCAAGTATATAGGCAAGGACGACCCGGTCTGCGTCTGCCGTGCCCAGAGCGGTCTGCCATCTGTCGGCGAATACCTTCAGCCTTTTGTCAACCCGACCCTAGTGGCGGGCTGGATGAGGGGATCCCACTATGGGGCGCTGTATCCCTGCTCTCCTGAAGACTCGGACCCCGTCTATTTCGACGGACCTCCGAGGATCTGCTGTCTCGGATTCCAGCTCAATAACGGAAGGTTGCAGGGCCTCGAGCCCATGAATTCCAAGAACGGGGAGCACACACCCGTGGACTTTTTCAAGGGAGAAACCTGGAACAAGGCGAGGACGGACGCGATCAAAGCGTCCATGCTCATGAGGAGCCAGGGTCCTTTCATGCCCTCGATACTCGGACCGGAGGAAATGGAGTACACCTCCAGGCCGGAGGTCCTCAGCTCCCTTACGTCGAGGTTTGAGAACATTGAGTGAGAGAAAATTCCGCAGACCGGTCATAATCGTGAACTTCAAGGCATACCAGGAGGTCAACGGACCCGGTGCCTTGGAGCTTGCTAAGATATGTGAGAAGGTCTCGGAGGAGTCGGGGCTCAAGGTGGGCATATGCCCGCCCATGGTCGACCTGGGTCACATCGCCAGGAATGTGAACATCCCCGTGTTCGCCCAGAACGTCGACCCCCGGGCCCCAGGCTCCGCGACGGGGTGGGTAACGCCTGCCATGGTCAAGGGCTGCGGTGCCACTGGCACGCTGATCAATCACACAGAGCACAAGATCAGATTGAACGAAATATCCGAGTGCAACGACCTGGCCAAAGCGTCAGATCTGATCACTGTTATCTGTTCGGATAATGATAAAATCGCGGCCCAGGTCGCGCAGTTCCGCCCCGATTTCATAGCGGTGGAACCTCCTGACCTGATAGGAGGGGATCTTTCCGTTACGAAGGCAAATCCCGCCATCATCGAAAACACCGTCGATGCCGTCAGGTCCGTCAACCACGCTGTCATGATCCTTTGCGGTGCGGGAATCAAGACGGGCGCTGATGTCAGGGCAGCGCTCGACCTTGGGGCCGACGGGGTCCTTCTCGCTTCCGGCGTGGTAAGATCCAAGGACCCAGAGGCCGCTGTAAGGGACCTTGTGGGCAAAATCTGAATTTCGCTCTGTTTCCGAATATAGACAGATAGCGCGGGCGCACTAACTGTAGCGGGCATCCTGATATGCGTGAATGCAGACATGCGTGCGATGAGATTTGTATCGGTACTTTTAGTTGCGCTCATTGCCGTTTCGCCCGCATTTCTCGCAACCGAAAGCATGGCGGAGGTTCAGGACGGCATCCTTATATCTGAGGTTCAGCCGAAAGGCACCGAAGGCTTTTCGATCTATAACGGCAACACTTGCCAGCTAGATCTGAAAGGATATTATCTCACGGACGGCGAGGGCAACCTCTCATTTACGAAATCTTTGATAATCGCACCTTTGACGGACATAACAATATCTTTTGACATAGACGCTGTCCAAACGTTTCTGGAGCGTCCCGATGATTCAGGTTTTGTCGCATACGAGGTAGGGATGTTCGGCATAATCGCAGATAAAAGTTTCAAACTTGCAGATGCGGGCGATGGGCTTTGTTTTTACAGTCCCAAAAAGGTGTTGTTGGATTCGGTCTGCTGGGGTAACGTCACGGCGGAGGGATGGAGCGGCCCGGCCGGCGACAAGCCGACAAACGACAGATACCTGATGCGTTTCTCTTCAACAGATACAGACACTGCGGCCGATTGGAGGCTTTCCCGCCCCGGGATGACCGATAGAACCGGTGGCGTCTCCTTCATCGCCGACGTCACGCCGTTCACCTTTCCCGAATGCCACGGCGCGGAGATATACGACGCCCTTGGATTAGCCAGGGAGGAGGTCCTGATATCGATCTATCAGATCACAAGCAGGAACACCATGGCGCTCCTATGTTTGCTGGCAGGAAGAGGCGTGGACGTGAATGTACTCCTAGAAGGGTCTCCTTTGGGGGACAGAGGGCAAACCAACACGGAGCGCACAATGATGAAGTGCCTTGTGGACAGCGGCGGTACCGTGAGGATGATCAACGATTCAAGGTCGCAGGACCCATCGGACCCCGGAGACAGATTCACATATATCCATGCAAAATATGCCGTGATCGACGGAAAAACAACCATAATCACTTCGGAGAACTGGACCGAGTCCAATATGGGCACGGGAGATGGTAACAGAGGATGGGGAGCCGTTTTAGACAGCGAAGATTATGCAACATATATGCGAGAGATATTTTTTAATGACAGCAGCACTGCGTTCGGCGACTGCAAGGATTTGCTGGCACTCTATCCGGAACAGACCGGATTCGAATCTGACCTGACGTACTATGATTCCGGCTTTACGCATTACGACGGTTACAAAAGCACAACATTCAGGAATTGCAGTGTATCGCCGATATTATCCCCTGACAATTCTTATGAATCACTTAGATCTTTTATCGAAGGCTCCGAGACCAGGGTGTATGCCCAGCAGATGGACTTGTCGGATTCTTATCTCGGCATATCGGATGATTCGCCGGTGTCGTGGATGGTCGATTCGGCATCCCGCGGCGTGGACTCCAGACTGTTGCTGGACCTGACCAACGACACAGGCAGCAAGTCGGCTGAGATAGGCCTCATCAACACAACTACCCGTATGAAGGCTGCGGGAATAAACGGGGGGGAAGGATTTTGGCTGACCCACAACAAGGGCGTGATCGCAGATGATGGTGTATGGATAGGGTCCGTCAACTGGACTGACACGTCGTTTTTCCGTAACAGGGAGGTCGCCGTGATAATACAATCCCCAGATGTCGCAGATTATTATTCTTCGTATTTCCTCGGAGACTGGAACAACAATGATCGCTCCGGGAAGATAGCTGTCGAGATCAATTGTTTCGATGATCACCTGCCGGGCGACTTCGGCTTTTTTGAGGTGGAAATAGCGCCGAAAGGAGATTATGAGTATATGTGGGATATATATGGCGACGGGAGATTCGTACGCAGTTCCTCTATATCCAAGATATCTTACGAAGAATTGGAGCCTGGAAGGCATACCCTCATTGTTACGGTTACCGAAAAAGGTACGGGAAGATCGGCTGTTGCAATGGCCGAATATATCATCGACGAACAAAGTCAAGGGACCGACAGTATTAATGTCGATTTTGTATACTTAGCCATAGTAGTGTCGGCCTCCGTGGCAGCTCTGGGAATCATCAGGGCAGAAAAAACTCGGGATTTCCGAGAAAAACGAAAGAGGAGAAATCGGTGATAATAAGACAGATGTCCGAAGAGGACCTCCCACGCGTATACGCGATTGCTATGAGCTCGCTCGATGAATACTATCTGCCGGAGGTTTTTTCGTATTTCCTTAACCAATGGCCCGGCGGGCAGATTGTGGCCTGTTCTGCAGCTGGTAAAGTAATCGGATTCATCTGCGGCTCGCGTCTGGGACCGGACCGTGTAGGCATTGCGCTTTTGGCTGTCGAAAGGCAAAACAGGTGCCAAGGCATTGGATCGGAACTTCTGGCAACACTAAGGCGACGCGCCGTTACTGAGGGCGCATACACGGTCCAGCTCGAGGTCCGAATCGAAAATAAGGCGGCAATTGACTTTTACAGGGCCCGTGGCTTCATAATCGCAGAGTCTCTCCCGATGTTCTATAGCAACGGCGGAGATGCCATCAGGATGATCGGAACCACTGTTCAGAACTCGTGATTGTCATGCGATTCGATTTCGGGTTCGTCCAACACCTATAATAATCCAGAAGCCGATTCCGCCTTGAGGTAAAAATATGGAAAACGAAGAATATTGTTACTGCTATGACGATGCGGAATTCAGCCCGAGAATCCCCCTCATCGGAGAGGACGCGCCCGCTTTCAAAGCGAACACAACCCAGGGACAGATCAATTTCCCCGAAGATTTCAAGGGGAAATGGGTCATTTTGTTCTCCCATCCTGCTGATTTCACACCAGTCTGCTCCACCGAGTTCATGACCTTTGCTGCAATGGCAGAGGATTTCAAAGCGCTCAACACCCAGCTCGTCGGGCTCTCGGTCGACTCCATCCACTCGCACATTGCGTGGCTCAGGTCGCTCTGTCAGATGGAGTGGGGACCTCACAAGAAAGGCGAAGAGATTTCATTCCCGCTGATCGACGACGTCAGCATGGATATTGCCAACAAATATGGTATGATCCACGACAAGACGTCCACTTCTGCCGTACGTGCGACGTTTGTCATAGACCCCAACGGGAAGATCAGGACAATCCTCTACTATCCGGCAAGCACCGGACGCAACATGGAGGAGATTAAAAGAGTGGTCATCGCTTTGCAGAAGGCGGACAAGGACAAGTGCGCCACACCCGCCAACTGGAAGCCCGGAGACGATGTCATCATTCCTGCACCTGGAAGCTGCGGTGCGGCGAAGGAACGCATGGCAGATGTCAGCAGGTCCGATGACAAGTACAGCTACGACTGGTTCCTCACCTTCCGCAAGGAAAAGAAGCAGTAAAATCATTTAGGGGGCAAAGGCCCCCTTTTAAAAATTTGTTCAGTTGAACATGCTGTCGTCAGGTATGTGCTCGTTCTGGAAATAATACTGGGACGTTTCTTTCTGAGCGCTCGTCACGTCTTTGGAAAGGCCTTTGGTGTATGATCCGTACTTGTTCTTTATCTGTTCTTCGACAGGCATCGCACGCTTGAGCGCTCTGCGCACATGCTCGGCGGCGATCATCTCCTCGCCGTCCATCACAGCGATGTCTCCCGCCGCGCGTATGAGCCCGCCCATCTCCCTCAGCCTCAGAGTAAGCGAATTAGACTGGTCGTCCAGCTTCGCCCTGCGGCGACCTTCCTTGATAAGCTCTTCTACAGCAGGTATTTCCGCGTGCGGGATGCGCCCGTCCTTCTGGACTTCTTGGGCCACGAACTGGGCGTACTTGGCGCGATTCTCGCTGTTGTCCGGCATGACTGTGTCGACCAGCACCTCGTATCCGTTGCCGATTATACGCGAACGCAGCGGAGAAAGGATGTTTTCAATGTTCTGTATGTTGCAGGCGGCAACCAGTATGAAGTCGCAGGGCACGGCGTCAACTCTGACACTGGCTCCTGCTGACTGCGGGTTGTGCCCGGTTATCGGGAACGTCCTTTCCTGCATAGCCGTCAGAATATATCTCTGAAGATTCCCGAGATGAGAGATCTCGTCGATGAACAGCACACCTTCATGGGCCTCGTGTATGGCTCCGGCGACGACCCTCTCGTAAGCAGGGGAACCGAGCTTTTCATGACCGCCATAGGGATCATGTAAAACGTCGCCCAAAAGTTCGGTCTCGGACGAACCGGTGGCCATAACAAACGGGTTTCTCCTGAGTTTGACGAGTATCTTCTTGTTCTTGGTGCCCTGAAGCTGGCTTCTTTTCTCCAGAGATTTCTGATCGAGCATGCGGATGTTGTCGCCGACCCTTTCGAAGACGATCGTCTCCTCGGTACCGTCGGCAAGTGTGCGGCTGGTGTTCACGCGGTCCTTTCCTGCGAGCGTCGGCTGCCCGTTGAATGATTCCATAAGGCTGCCGAAGAGGTCGGCGAAAGGTGCATTTCCCGCAACGTTTGTTTTTCCGGTCTGGCATTCAGGGCACACAAGGTCGTGGGGACTGGAGTACGCCCCGCATCTCTTACACCGGAACCCGAGCCTTTCTGCGACGTTCGCAGGGGCGTTTTTCGGTTCGAGAATTTTCCCAACCGTCTCGGCCGTAAGGTTCTCTTCCCGGATGACCTCCTTGTCGTCCACCACTTCGAGCAATGGCCTCTCGCTGTTTTCGGGGTTCTTCACCACTCGCACCTCATGTCTCGGCACCGGTAGGTTCAACGACAGCGCTTGTGCTATCATCGACTTGCCGGTGCCGGGAGGCCCGACCAGGAGCAGGTTCCTGCGCTGTTTTGCGGCGATCTTGGCTATTTCGATGGCCTTGTTCTGACCCAGCACCCTGTCCAGGGGGTCGGATGGCAGACGGATCTCGCCGGTGGAGGACAGTTCAGTCACATCGTTCCAGTTTTTCACGGGCCTCTTTTCTGTCATAGGATTTCCTCAGTATAAATCGTCCTTCGCCCAGAGGGTCATGTCGGCTGGCAGTTTGGAAACCTTTCCCTTGCGGGTGGCGTCCACGACACCGATCTTCTTCTCATCGCAGACATCCACTATCC
>WOYN01000134.1 GCA_011620825.1 Candidatus Methanomethylophilaceae archaeon
TCGCACCATGCTCATTGATACAGGGTCCGGAACCGTTTCCGACCCAATCATCGAATATATCGCCAATCTTCTTAACGGAAGGAGGCTCGATGCCATTGTTCTCACACACCGTCACTATGATCACATAGGTGGTCTGAAGGACATGGTCCCGGCGTTCCGTCCAACGGTATTCGCCGGTTCCAGGGATGCTGAGGCAATACGCAAAGGCGGCAAGGACAGGATCTCCGGCATGGATCTGGTCCCCTGTCCCGCAGAGGTCCATGAGCTTCTGGAGGGGAATGTTATAGATCTGGGAGGGCACGCTATGAAAGTGATCGAGACCCCAGGGCACACCGAAGGTTGCATATGTCTCTACGATACCGAGACGCACGCCCTGTTCTCCGGTGACACGGTTTTTTCCGACGGTGTCGGTCGCACAGATTTCGAGGGAGGAAACATCGACGACCTCAGAGCATCGCTTTACAAATTGAAAGAACTTGATATCAATGGCCTTTATCCCGGCCACGGGCCGTGCATGGAGCGCGGAGGAAAGGAAGCTATTATCAACGGATTCAGATACACGGGTGAATAAGATGAAGATCCTAAGATGTAATTCAGGAAATGAATTGGATGAAACCACCATGTCCGCCGTAGCTATTGCGGCGGAAGACATCGCTGCGGGAAGGCTCGTGGTATATCCTACCGAAACGGTATACGGAGTAGGCGCCGATGTGTTTAACCAGAAGGCCGTGAAAAAAGTGTTTATGGCCAAGAACAGGCCGTTCGACATGCCACTCTCCGTCGCTGTGACCGATAAGAAGATGATGGAGCAGGTTGCCATTTTGAACGAGAACGCGGACAGGTTGATCGATGCATTCCTCCCCGGCCCCCTCACGATTATAATCAAAAAGAACACTCAGATATCCGACATGGTTACTGCCGGATCCGAGAAGGTAGGCGTGCGCATTCCTGACAACCCGATAGCACTTGAGCTCGTAAGGCGTTGCGGCCCCATAGTCGCCACATCCGCGAATACGCACTCCCACCCAGACTCGGTGGTCGTCGATTCCGCGGTAAAGGACCTGGGCGATAAAGTAGCCACATATCTCGACTCCGGAGAATGCACCCTGGGGAAGCCCTCCACCATCGTCTGGCTTTACAAAGGTGAGGTGGAGATCGTCCGCCAGGGCGCCATATCGAAGGACCAGATCGAGGAGGCGCTGCGTTGCTGACCGAGGATGAATTATCCAAATTAAGAAAAGCGGGCAAAGTGTCCGCCGAGGCCCGTGAAATCGGGCTCAGTATGATACGGCCAGGCGTTAAGCTGTACGATGTGGCCCAGGAAGTGGAGGGATACATAAGGGAGCACGGTTGCGGACTCGCTTTCCCATGCAACATCAGCATAAACGAGATCGCCGCGCATTACACGCCCAGTGTTGCCGATAAGAAGGTCTTCGAGCTGGGAGACGTAGTCAAGGTAGACTGCGGTGCCGAGATAGACGGATGGGTCGGAGATACAGCAGGCACCGCCGAGGCGGGGACGGGAAGATACACTAAACTCATTCAGTCTTCCAAACGCGCCAGAGATACGGTTGCAGAGTTCGTCGGCGATGGGTGCTCGTTGCGTGAGATCGGCGGTGCTGTCGAGATGAGCATTATGCAGGACGGATTCCGCCCTATCAGAAACCTATGCGGACATCAGATCGCGCAGTATATCCTTCACGCGGGGATGTCGGTCCCCAGTTACGATAATGGCGACGGGACGACGATACCTTTGGGTACAATACTGGCCGTGGAACCATTTGCCACCAATGGTTCAGGGGAGGTCATTAACGGACCGCCTGGAAATATTGTGCGCATACTGAGGGAGAGGGAGATAGAGGACCCGGCAACCAAGGAGTTTTTCGAGTATGTGAAAAGCGAGTTCAAATCGTTTGCGTTCTGCGCCAGGAGCTGCGACTTTCCCAATGCGGAAAAGCACGTAAATACATTGATCCGCCGCGGAGTGCTCTCGAGCTACGCCCAGCTGATAGAAGCCAAAAAAGGGATGGTGTCCCAGCATGAATACACGTTCTATGTGTCTGGCGACCGTGCGGAAGTGACTACTCTTCCGTGAGGTTTATTTACAACTGCATTCTACATCATCTGGGCCGAAGTTGCCAAGCCAGGTCAAAGGCGGCAGACTCAAGATCTGTTCCCGCAGGGGTTCGCCGGTTCAAATCCGGCCTTCGGCACCTAACAACTGATAAACTCGAACCGATGAGTCGCCGTGATCGAGCCTCAGTAGATAGCCCCTGCCGAGACGGTGCCGCTGGTAATTGAAATGATTGTTCCGGCAGTCGCTAGGCAGTGCCCGGACAGAACATGAGCTGGTTCAATGCGGCCTTGGCCGCGGTCATTCTGAATTCTGTGCCTCCGATACTGCCGTTGTTTCCGCTCAGGACCGATTTCTCCGCCGATGTTTCTTCCTTTAGGACAAGGGGGCCGTATTTCGGAGAGGAGGTATGGTGTTCTGACGTATCTGTGATCCAATCAGGGTGTTCGACCCCGGAAACGGGGTTTTTGGATACGAAACAATTCCCAAAGGTCTCCTCGGAGGAATGTTCAGATCTCCCGAGATCGGAACATATTATACCATGGGCCACTA
>WOYN01000133.1 GCA_011620825.1 Candidatus Methanomethylophilaceae archaeon
AAAAACGGAGACCTTATTCTACTCCTGGAGACTGACTACGATGTTTCATACACAAACAATGTCAATGCAGGGGTTGCAAAAGCTATAATTACAGGAATTGGCAACTATTCTGGAACGATAGAAAAGACATTTAATATTGTATTGAAAAGTGTTGAGGTTCCCCCAGTAAGTAGAGAACTTTTTTATAGTGGATTCGAGCAGGTCGGCGTCGAAAATGGCGATGGATACACGCTATCGGGCGTAACATCCGGTATCAATGCCGGTAGTTACGCGGCAACCGCATCCCTTACCGATACGGCAAACACAGCATGGTCGGACGGGACCACCGAACCTAAGGCGATCAGCTGGACAATTGCCAAAGGAACTCTGACGATTACATATTCGGGGGAGAACGTAGTTTACGGCACGCCCCCGTTTCTCGCGTTAACGGTCTCCGGGTTTGTTTCCGATGAGAACGTCAGTACTGCGGCAGGATACAACGCGCCTATGATAAATAATGAAAACACCAACGCCGGAACGTATGCGCTGCTACCGTTCGGCGGGTCGGCGGACAACTATGATTTCGAGTATATCGGAGGCGCTCTGGTCATAAACAAGAAAGTGATCCAAATACCGGTCCCCAATACCGGGCTGGTGTATAACGGAACCGAACAGATAGGCGTCTCAGGAGGGGATGGATACATGCTTTCTGGCAACATAGGTTCGGATGCAGGCGGCTATGGGGCGTTGGTAGCCCTTACCGATGCCGGCACAACATCCTGGTCCGACGGAAGCACCGAACACGAGATCGTCCAGTGGTCGATAGCCCCTAAAACATTGAATATGGGCATGATATGTGCGCCGGTCCAGATCTATACCGGATATGCTATCGAACCGGTCATTGTCACGGACGGAGGCACCCGGCTCCTTGAAGGAACAGATTATCTGATATCCTACACCAACAACATCGAAGAGGGTTCCGCTGCGGCCGCAGTGACCGGGATAGGTAACTACGCCGGAACTGTGCCAGTAGCGTTTAAAATAGCAAGGAACTACGTCGTGTCCTTCAGTCTCAACGGGTTTGAAGGCGTCGCCCCCGGATCTCAAACGATCCTCGGCGGGTCGCTGCTGGACCTGGAGGCCGTGAAAGCGCCCGTCCGTGCGGGATACCAGTTCAGCGGATGGTCCATGACACCGGGTGGAGATGCGATGTCCGAATACACCGTGTTTTCACACTCCACGCTCTACGCGGCCTGGAGGCTGAATGTTTACGACGAAATGCCCTTTGATGAGCTGAACGAGATAATCGTCCAGAACGACAGACCCGTGGTTCAGATCAGAGCAGCCGCCGCCGGCAATCTGCTGGACAACATATTCTTCGAAGATATTGCGGAAACCGGCAAGCCCTTCACCGTGAACGTATTGGATGAAAATGACAGAGTGGCATATTCCTGGTCGTTCGAAGGCGAGTACAGATCGGAAGCAGGCACTTTCAGGCCAAGCATCTACGAGACAGACCCAGGTTACGATCTAGAAAGCCTGATCGATTCGTCCAACTACGAAAACCCGTTGGTTCTTAATTTCGCCGCAAGCGGAATACTGCCGATAGATGCGACCGTGACATACGATGTGGGCGACACATATGCTGACGGCACTAAACTGTCCGTGTTCTTCTACGACGAGGATTCCGATCAGCTCAAAGAAAAGCAGGTCGTTACTGTGACGAACGGATCGGTAATTTTCGGCCTCACGCACTGTTCCAAGTATGTGATGGCCGAGGCGGTCATTTCCGAAGGTCCGGTCGATGGAAACACCGCGCTGTACATCGTAACGGCACTGGTCATAATCGCACTCGTGGATATTCTGGCCGTATACGTTTTCTTCGTCAGGGGAGGCTGAAACCGGCAAAAATATTTTCTATGGAATTATGCCCTGCCGGGATAAAACCCAGCGGGGCATAATTTTTTTATTTTTCGTTCAGAACCAAGTATCGAGCGAACGCTGGGAACGTTTCGATCTGTTGGCCGCCCTGCACTTTTCGATACGGTCCATGGCGGCCTCGACACGGGCAGGGGAGAAGTCATATGACGTCAGAATATCCAGGACCGAGGCGCGGTCCACATGTTTCGGCTCGAGGTCATATTCATCCGTGTTCGGTCCGTTGAGGAAGATATCCCTGATGTCCTGATATTCAGGGATATCTTCACCGATATGTGCCAGAACATGTTCCAGATCTCCATGGTCCTTTATCAGCTTCAAGCTTTTTTTCGGACCAATCCCCTTGATGCCGGGATTGAAGTCCGTACCGATCAGTATGCCCATGTCCACAAGCTGTTCTCTCGTCACCCCGAGGCCATCGAGGAACCCCTTGAGGTCTATGACCTCGGTCTTTACCTCCTTGAACTGGTCCCTTCCCGGCATTTTGCGTCTGCCCGCCATAGTTATGTTTCTCACGAGGATGGGAGCACCGAAAAGCAGGGAATCGAAATCCTGAGATGCGGATGCCCATACATCGCCCTTTGCGCACATGTAGGCACCTTGGGCCTCACCGTCGCTCGGCGCCTGGATTATAGGGAGCCCCAGGTATCGGATGAGGTCTTTGGAGGACTGCAATATCTCAGGGGT
>WOYN01000152.1 GCA_011620825.1 Candidatus Methanomethylophilaceae archaeon
GATTACAATGGTACTGCCGCTAGCCCTGCTCGAAAAGTCCGTGGAAAAGAAAGTAGTTCTTCAGCTCAAAGACGGAAAGATCATAGAGGGGAAACTGACCTCTTTCGATGAGTACATGAACATGGTGCTCGACGAGGTCTCCGTCAAAGATCCCGCGGGGGAAGAGAGGCGCATGAACAGCATAATCCTCCGTGGCAACAACGTCGTCAGCATCTCGCTGGTGTGATGTTACTCGTCAGAGGGTTTATTATAACACGCAACGGGCAATACTGTTTTGCAGGTCCAGGACCGTCTACCCGGTCCCACGCGAGGTCAAGAGAGGCAACATATCATGAGCGATTCGAAAGATCTTCTCGACTGGTTCGGAAATAAGAAGTCAGGCTCCGTCGAGAACGGGGCGAGGGACCATACATTGGCCGTCATGGACGCGGTCATCGAATTGAAGATGGCGATCAGCGCCATGGGTGAAGAGAACGGAGCCGAGGCCATGAAGTGCGTCGACCGTCTGGTCATGAGCGAGCGCGATGCGGACCGTATAGAGGACAGATTATCCACGGAGGTCATCCGTTCGGGCCTGAGCGCTCAGGACAGAGAGAATCTTCTGCAGTTCGTCAGAACATTGGATCACGTGGCGAACTGGTCAAAAGAATCATCGATCAACCTGCAGGTGGCAAAGGAGACCAAAGCGTACATTCCCGAGGATATCTGGTTATTCCTGTTCAGGATTGCCTCCGAAATGGAGAACGAGCTGAAGATGCTCATCGGGGTCATGGACGCGTTCCACTCGCACGACAACGAGGAGGCCGTAAGAGGCATAGAGTCCGTTAAGGACCAGGAGCGCGTAATAGACGAGATGAACTTCGAAGGCATCAAGAGGATCCACCTTTCGGATATGGATGTCAGGGGGATTATTCTATCAAGGGACATGCTGCACGGCATCGAGGAGGCCTCGGACACCGTCAAGGCATGTGCCGACATGATATCGATATTCATAGTCGCAAGGAGGAAGTAATTGGCAGCAAGATTGTTCGGGACAAACGGCGTAAGAGGAGTGGTCAACGAAGACCTGACCTCGGAGCTCGCGCTTCAGATGGGAAAGGCTATCGGACAGGTGATGAAGGGAACGGTCGCGGTCGCAACGGACACGCGTTCGTCTGGCGATATGCTCCGCACCGCGATATCCTCCGGACTCATGTCCGTCGGGGTCAATGTGCTGTTCCTTGGAATGGTCCCGACACCTGCTTTGCAGTATTACGTCAAAACGCACGATAACGTGAACGGAGGCATAATGATCACCGCCTCGCACAACCCGCCCCAGTTCAACGGCATTAAATGCATCTCTGCCGACGGGACGGAGGCAAGCCGCGAAGAGGAGACCCTCATCGAGGAGATCTATGCCACCGATGTCCAAACGTGCGAATGGGACGAGGCTGGGACAATGGACCATGTCAACGAAGCCGGAGAGGCGTACATCGACGCTGTGCTTTCACACGTCGACACAGATCTGATCAAGAAAGCGGGCATCACCGCATGTCTGGACTGCGCCAACGGCGCAGCATACGAGACGGCGCCTCTCCTGTTGAAGAAGTTGCAAATTCAGACGGTCACCATCAACTGCAACGCGCAGGGGGAGTTCCCCGGACGTCCGAGCGAGCCGACCGAGGAGAACCTGTCAGACTTAATTTCACTCACGAAGAACACCAGGGCATCCATCGGAATCGCCCACGACGGGGATGCCGACCGTTGCGTTTTCATAACCGACGGAGGAAAGTTCGTAAGTGGCGACAAGAGCCTGGCACTATTGGCCAAACTTGAGCTTTCCAAAAAGAAGGGCAAGGTCGTCACACCGATAAGCTCATCATCCATGGTCGAAGATGTCGTCAACGAGGCCGGCGGGATCCTGATATACACCGCAGTCGGATCGCCGATCGTCGCCAGGAAGATGAAGGAGAATGGGGCGATATTCGGCGGTGAGGAGAACGGCGGACTGATTTTTCCCGAACAGCAGTACTGCAGAGACGGGGCCATGACGGTTGCGAAGATGCTCGAGGCGATAGCGCTAAACGGGCCTCTCTCCAAGCAGGTCGGTAAGCTTCCGGTCTATTATACTCAGAAGAGAAAGATCGAATGCCCCGACAACATGAAGCTGGCCGTCATCAACTATCTCAAGAAGACAGTGACCGACGGCATAATGGACAGCACCGACGGTCTGAAGATAATATTCGAGAACGGCTGGGTACTTGCGAGGCCGTCAGGCACCGAGCCTATATTCAGGATCTATTCGGAATCCAAGGATGAGACGGTGTCCATAGAGCGCGCCAACCTATTCGAAGAAAAGGTCGCAAAGTTCCTGGACCCCGATGCGGAGCTGAATTTCCCGGAGGTCAAGCCGACCGAAAAGACGAAGCAGAAGCCGAAGGCGCTCTGAGCCGTTCAATGTAAAAACGAAAGAATCATCTGAGACTTTTGCCGTAAACGGCAAGGGCCTCGTTTACGAATCTCGAGGCAAGCATGGACGTGATGCCCGACGGGTCGTACGGAGGGCTTACCTCGGTGACATCGAATCCGCATAGCCTGTCGCCCAC
>WOYN01000039.1 GCA_011620825.1 Candidatus Methanomethylophilaceae archaeon
CGACGGAGCTTGTGGCCTCGTCCAGTATCAGAAGCGGCGCGTTCTCGACTATCGCACGGGCGATGGTGATCTGCTGCCTCTGTCCCACGGACAGCGAGGTGGAGTTGTCCAGCATGGTGTCGTACCCCTTGGGCAGAGTCTTTATGAAGTGGTGTATGCCCACGGCCTTGCAGGCGTTCACGATCTGCTCTTCGGGCACGCCTTCTTTGCAGTAGGCGATGTTCTCCTTCACGGTGCCCTCGAATATCCAGGTATCCTGGAGGACCATGCAGAACAGGTCATGGACGTCGCTGCGCTTCATATCCTTGATGGGCACGCCGTCTATCAGGATGTCTCCGCTGTCCGTGTCGTAGAACCTCATCAGCAGGTTGACCATTGTGGTCTTTCCCGCACCGGTAGGCCCGACGATAGCTACCTTCTGACCCGGCTTGACCTCCGCCGAGAATCCGTGGATGACCTCCTTGCCGGGAATGTAGCTGAAGTGCACATTCCTGAACTCGACATGCCCCTCGACCTTCTCGAGCTTGCGGGGCTTGTCGCTGTCTTCGGGCTGCTCCTCTTCCTCGATGAACTCGAAGACACGCTCCCCGGCCGCCGCGACGGACTGCATGCCCGTGAAGGCCTGGGCCATCTGCGACAGCGGCTGTGTGAACAGACGTACGTAGATCATGAACGCGACGATCACACCGATCGAGATCTCCCCGTTTATGACCATTGTCGCACCGACGATACATACCATGACGTACCCGAAGTTGCCGATGAAGTTCATCAGCGGCATCATAAGGCCCGATAGGAACTGGGACATGAACGCGCTGCTGGCCAGTTTCTCGTTTATCGAGTCGAACTTTTTAGCGGCCTCTTTCTGCCCGTTGTATACTTTGACCACGTTATGCGCCGAATAGATTTCTGCAACATGTCCGTTCATGTTCCCGAGATTTTCCTGCTGAATGCTGAAATACTTCTGCGAGTGCCTCATGATCAATATCATGAGCACAAAACCGGCGACGCAGGACAGCACGCTTACGGCCGTCAATACGAGATTTGTATAAACCATCATCACCAGGGAGCCGATCAGCATCGTCGCCGAGGTGATCAGCACGCCGATGCTCCGGTTCATCGACTGGCCCAACATATCCACGTCGTTCGTGACACGGCTGAGGATGTCCCCGCTGCTGGAAGTGTCGAAGTATCTGAGAGGAAGATTGTTGATCTTCCTCGAGATGTCGGTACGCAGCCTCGAGGCCATTCTCTGAGATACCGTCGCCAGGATGTAGTTCTGAAGGAACGTCAGTATGGCGCTTGCCGCATAGACGGCTATGAGGAAGAATCCTATCTCCCAGATCCCGTCCATGTTTATGTTGCCGGATACCAGACCTTCGGCGATCAGGTTCGTCAGATCTCTTAATTTGTTCGGTCCGACCAGGATCAATGCGGTACCGACGATCGCGAACACGATCGATATCCAGACCGCGATCTTGTACCTGCCCATGTAGGAGAATATCTTCTTCCAGGCCTCCGTGAACTCCTTCGGCTTCTCTACCGTCATCCGGGAGCGGCCCGTAGGGCCCCTTTTCTCGCTCATTTCATCAACTCCTCTTCGGAAAGCTGTGAATAAGCGATCTCACGGTACACTTCGCTGCTCTTCAGCAGGTCGTCATGCGTGCCTATGTCTGCGATACAGCCTTTGTCGAGGACGACGATCGTATCGGCATCCATTATTGTGCCGATCCTCTGCGCCACGATCAGACTGGTAACGCCCGCGGTTTCTTTTTTGAGCGCATCTCTGAGAATGCGGTCCGTCTTGTAGTCCAAAGCGGAGAACGAATCGTCGAAGATGTAGAACTCGGGCCTCCTGCATACGGCGCGTGCGATAGACAGGCGCTGTTTCTGACCTCCGGACAGATTGGTGCCGCTTTCGGCGATCCTGCCTTCATAGCCGCCGTCCATCTTCTCTACGAAATCAGTACCCTGTGCGATGGCGATCGCCTTCTTGACGTCCTCGACCGTACGTTCGTCCGATGTGTCGCCGTAGTTAACGTTGCTGTACACGGTTCCCGAGAAGATCGTCGCTTTCTGCGGAATATATCCGATCTTTCTGCGCAGCGCCTCCAATGTGTAGTCGCGGACGTCCACGCCGTCGACCAGGATCCGTCCTCCCGTCACATCGTAGAAACGCAGGACCAGGTTGATCAGTGTGCTCTTGCCGCTTCCGGTGGACCCGATGAACGCTATGGTCTCTCCCTTTCTCACCTTGAAACTTATATCTTCGAGCACGCTCTCGGCGGCGCCGGGATATCTGAATGAAACGTTCATGAACTCGATCTCCCCCTCTTTGCCTTCCGGAGAGACCGTCACTGTACCGTCCTTTATCGATGACTCGGTGTTTATGACCTCCTCGATACGCCTGGCGGCGACGGTTGCACGCGGGAGTATCATGAAAATGAGGACCATCATCATGAATGCCATTACAACCTGCATCGCATATGACGAGAACACGATCATGTCGGAGAACAGGGTCAGCCTTTGGCCGACACCGCCGGCGGCCGAGATCAGTACCGCGCCGATGATGTATATCGA
>WOYN01000121.1 GCA_011620825.1 Candidatus Methanomethylophilaceae archaeon
ACATTGGCAAAGGTGGTACATTGTATCAAATAAACTTTACTCTCATACTACTTATGCAGGAGGGGCAAATCCTGTGCCCTAACTTCTGCCGTATGACTTTTTCGGCTGCTTCTCAACCATTTCTTGTGGTATCTTCAAGCCACACTTCTCCGCCCCTACCGACCGCTTGCCTATTGCTGGCCCGCCCCTGCGGCCAATCTCCAATTGACTCCCGGTGTTGTGTAAATTAAAATAAGTTGAAGTAATATAAAGAAGGAGAATTTATATGGCGCATCCTGATATACAAAAATTTGCAGATATGTTGTATGAGGCGGAGAGGACACGTGAGCCGATCGAGGCTCTTACAGATATGGCTCCCTCTTTGACGGCCGATGACGCGTACGCGATCCAGTTAGCGAATGTTGATCGTTATGTCAAAGAAGGCAGAGTCATTTCGGGCAAGAAGATCGGTTTGACTTCGGAGGGGATCCAAAAGCAGCTTGGGGTGAACGAACCTGACTACGGGCATCTGTATGCTCATTGGGACTGTTCGGACGGAGTGGTCCGTTCGGATGAGCTGATCGTTCCGAATATCGAATGCGAGGTCGCGTTCATCTTAAAAGAGGATCTGACCGGCGGAGCGGTAACGGCCGACGATGTACGGAAAGCTACCGAATACGTATGCGCGTCATTTGAGATCGTTGATTCCAGAATTAAAAACTGGAAGATAAAACTTCAGGATACTATTGCGGACGACGGGTCTTCCTGCCGGTATGTATTGGGAAAGAAAAAAGTTAATATTTATGATGTCGATTTACCGAAGGTGCATTTGGATTTCTATAAGAACGGCGAAAAAATTATGGAAGGAGAAGGCTCTGCGGTGATGGGCGATCCTGCCAATACGGTCGCCTGGCTGTCGAATAAACTATGGTCGTACGGCGTGACCCTGAAGAAGGGCGAAGTCATTCTTTCCGGCGCTTTTACAGCTGCTCCTCCCGCACGTAAGGGAGAGCACTGGAAGGCAGACATGGGTGAACTCGGCACAGTGGAGTGCGAATTTATCTGACATGAAAAATTTATTAAGGGAAAAGATGCTTCGGGGTGAGAAGTGCGTAGGTCCGTTTATCTGGATGGGCGGCGCATCGGTCGCAGAGGCAATGACTTTCACTAACGCTGATTTTATGATCCTGGATACCGAACACGGAGTATTTGACATTGAGTCTGTACAGTCGATGATCCGTGCGGCACAGAAGGGTGAGGTGACCTGCTGCGCAAGGATCAAAGACTGCTCGCGCCCGTCGGTATTAAAAATGCTGGATGTCGGTGCACAGGCTCTGATCATTCCGGATGTCCGGTCCGTAGAGGAAGTCAGGCAGCTTGTCCGGTACGGGAAATACTTCCCGGTCGGAGAACGTGGTGTGGCGTTTGCCGGACAGTGCGGTTACGGCTATGCGGATTGGGTGGATAAAGGGGATCTGCAGGGATTCTTTGATATATGCAATAGGGAGACTCTCATTATTCCGCAGTGTGAAACAAAGGAATGTCTTGAGGTGATCGAAGAAGTGGTCGGGATCGACGGAGTCGACGGGATCTTCATCGGCCCATATGACCTGTCAGTCGGCCTTGGCGCTCCGGGTAAATTTGATACACCGGAATTCCGGGCGGCGATGAGCCGAATATACAAGGCATGTAAGGACGCCGGGAAGTTCTTGTTCGCATTCACGTTTGATCCCGCTGACTGCAAAAAGTTCTTCGATATGGGGGCAACCGCGGTATGTTTATCTTCCGATGTGGATACTTTCATCAACTCCATGAAGAAGATGATAGAAGAGGCGAAGGGGTAAGGGAAGGCGGAGAGAGCATCCGCCGGGATTGGGAGTCAATAGCAAATCGGTTGGTAATCAGTTGGTTAGGATCTAAGAACTTGACCCCCACCGTCTCACTCGAGCGCCTGTATCGGGAGAGTGCTGTTTTCCTTCAGGAAAACTTTTTTAATTTTCCTTAGTGCTCGAACCATTTCGAATGCGTTTTGAGATCGGGGTCCAGTGGCTCTGGTTTTAGTTTTTTACTGTGTTTACAAGACCTTAAACAGAAGACGCTGGATCCCCGATTTATGCATTCGGGGACAACTATAAGAAGCTTGAAGCAAGGTCAGACCTGGATTCCCGATCTCGAAACGCACTCGAAATAGAGTTCAGTCGCTATGGTGATTTGAAATGTCCCTCATTCGAGGAACAGCTCCTTCCTAATCAGGTGCATACGGGAACGACGGCAGGAGGGCGATTCTCAGGTCGTAACTATCGTTTGGCCATTGTTTGACACGACGTTTGACTGCTGTTTGGCGGCCCTACGACTGCTTTGCAACAGCTTATTGGCCAGAGGTTGCGAAGGCAGACAAGCACTCGGCAAACGGTTATTTATTAAGAATTCCGAAATACTTCAGAAACCAGTTTATGTGCCTTATGATCTTTGGCGACTTATATATCCTGCCCAACTCCTGAATGCTTGTGAAGTCCAGCTTTTCTAAAGCCTCGTCGTCGATCCTGAGGTCTTCAAGGATGAAATCCTTCCAG
>WOYN01000144.1 GCA_011620825.1 Candidatus Methanomethylophilaceae archaeon
CCCCAACAGGTCCACGTACAGAACGTCGCCCTCGTTTATCTGCCTTCCCGCGGTAACGCCCTCTATGCCGACGGCGACCTCGTCCCCCTGGGCGGCCTCTTTCAAAGTGTCCTCTCCGGTATGGATGCTTCTTATCTTACCGGCCTCGGCGCCCGTCGATGTGACGAGCCTTTCGCCTATCCTTATTTTTCCGGCTATCACACGCACGCCCACTATGGCGGGCTTGCTCGCTCTGAAAGTACAGTTGGGTAGCAGCAGTATCTTGGCCGGGAAGGCGAACTCTGAGCGCTTGTCGGTATCGGCCTTCTTCTTGGCCTCATCGCGCCACAGCACGTACTCGTCGATCAGCTGATAGACTATGGGGTTTGTGAAGACCGCGATCTGCTGGTTTTGAAGTTCGGCCTCGGCGTCTTTCGAGAGCGCCACATTGAATCCGAGTATCACGCTTTCGTTCCTGTCCCCGTAGGCCGCCTCGACGATGTCCCTGCGGGTTATCTCGCCTATGCCGTACTTCCTGATGGGTATCCCGGCCTGTTTCGCCTCGAAGGCCAGCGCCTCCAGCGATCCGACGGCGTCCGCCTTTATGGATATGCCCGCCTCGACTATGTCCACCTTGATCTGCGATTCTTCCCTGATGGTCGCAATGAGCGGGTCGTTGGGTCCTTTGACCACCATTATGGATCCTCCGGCTATGACACCTTCCACATTCTGGCACGATATCTTGACGCCCGCCGCCGCGTTGAGCTCCTTTACGGAATCGAACCTGTCCCTCGGGTCGCGTATCTCGTCCAAAGGCTTCGGCTTCAGTATGGCCTTTACCTTTGTGATCACTGGAGCGCCCCTCGTTCCGAGCGCGACGGTGTCTCCGCGGCGGAGGGTGCCCGAATAGAGGATGATATCGAGGGTCTTCCCGAGCCCACGCTCCTCTTTGATCTCCAATATGGTGCCTTTGCCAGGACCTTCGCTCTTCTCTAGCCTTGACTCGAGGAAGCGCTGTGCCAGACCTATGAGCACCAGCATCAGGTCTTGGATCCCTTCGCCTTCCTTGGCACTGATCGGCACCAGTGCGACGGTCTTGGTGAAATCGTCGATCCTGTCGTACCGGTCTGCGTAAATGCCTTCCTGGGACATTTGCGCTATGATGTTGTACATCTTTTCGTTGAACATTTCCATCGTATGTTCCTGCTGAGACTTCTCGGACAGGATAAAGGGACGGCCTTCGACGCTGTTCCATCCCTGTATCGTATCGATTTTGTTCATGGCGATGACGAACGGGGTCTTGTATTGCCTCAGTATCCTTATCGACTCGATGGTCTGGGGCATCAGGCCCTCCTTGATATCGATCACCAATACGGCGAGGTCCGCCAGGGAGCCTCCTCTTGCGCGGAGGGTCATGAATGCCTGGTGCCCGGGCGTATCTATGAACAGAAGGCCCGGGACGTCGAATCTCTTTTTGCCTAGAATTTGGGCACACATCTTGTAGATGTGATCTATCGGTACTTCGGTGGCCCCTATATGCTGGGTTATCAAACCGGCCTCTCTGGCCTGGACAGACGTGCCTCTGATCCTATCCAGAAGCTTCGTCTTTCCGTGATCAACGTGACCGAGCACGCTGACGACCGGTTGCCTTATTGCCATTCGAAACCATGCCCCCACCGTCAGTATATCTAAAGAGTTTAATGGAAAATGGTTTTCTCACTCATAAATCCACTTGTCTGAGTCGCGCTCGTACTCGACGAGCTCTTCGGGCCTGAAGAAGATGGATATCTCCCTCTTGGCCGATTCTGCCGAGTCTGACCCATGGATTATGTTCACGCCGGTAACCATGCAATAGTCGCCGCGTATCGTCCCGGGAGCGGATTCCTGAGGATTGGTTTTTCCCATGATGTTCCTGCAGACCGCGACCGCATTATCCCCCTCCAGCACCATCGCCAGCACCGGGCCGGACGTGATGTAGGATATCAGGGGGCCATAGAACTTCTTGCCCTTGTGCTCCCCGTAGTGGAACTCCGCAGTGTCCTTGGAAATCTTCATGAACTTCATGGCCACGATCTTCAGGCCCTTCTTCTCGAAGCGCGAGACGATCTCACCGCAGAGTCCGCGCTGGACTCCGTCCGGCTTGATCATCAGGTACGTTCTCTCAATGGCCATGAGATCACTTGTTCTCTTCTGCCGCTGCGCGCTTCTCTTCGAACTTGAGGCGGGCTGCTTTCTCGTCGCCGGCCTTCTTTGTCCAAGCGGTCTTTCTGGGGACCCTCTTGAGCTCGACCATGTTCTTGTAGCACTTGTTGCTGTCGAAGAAGAGGATGGTTCCATCCCTCTTCACATACATCTTGCCGGTACCGGGCTCTATGTCGGTGCCGCAGAACGAGCATCTTCTAATCTCGACCAACGTCTCACCTCATTCCCAGTTTCCTGGCTTCTCTCGAGGTCTCTCTCAGCATGAGGATGTCCCCCATCCTGACCGGACCCATGATGTTCCTGGTGATGATCCTGCCCTTGTCACGTCCGTCCAATACCCGGACCTTGACCTGGGTGG
>WOYN01000027.1 GCA_011620825.1 Candidatus Methanomethylophilaceae archaeon
CCTTTTGAAGCAGGCCGGGACCTGGTGGCAGAGGTCTTGTCCGCAGTACACGCGCGTCGGCCCCTTTGCGACGGAACGCACGGCCCTCTCCCAGTCCGGGTGATCTGTTACGGAATATATCATCACGCAGTCGCCGCCGGCCATCTCCCGCTCCAGAAACGCGGAGAGGTCTTCGGGCGGAACCCCTCTCACTCTTACGACCTTCGATTCGGGGTATGTGCATTCCGCGATATCGGCGATGTCCTCCATCAGGGAGCCGCGCCCCGTGCGTCTCCTCCCGGTGATCGCCGCGCCGTCGGGACCCCGCACGAATGCGGACATCTTTTCCGACGTCGGAGAACAGTTGCAACAGCCGGGCATGTCACTTGATCTCGATCGTCACATCGCGTTTGAGCCCCATGTCCGAAGCGACCTCGATCGCTTTCAGGAATGCACAGGGGACCGGACATGCGGTGTGCGCGATCGTTTCGTCCGCTTTGATGTAGATGTCCGATTCCGATAACTTGACTCCCACGTTCTGCATCGGGTCCAGCGGTCCAAGGGACGACGCCATCCTGCGTACGTTGGGGCACTCGCTGTCCACTTCGAACACGACCTTCCACTCGTCATTCGTCACCGCTTTTATTTTCGTCCTGAGCCTGCATACTCCCGGCTGCACATCTATGTTGCACTCGCTCATACCCTTTCACACTGTTTATTCGGCGTATAAAATTATCGTTGGGGTGCGGCGATCCCGAAAACAGACATCGAAAGTGGGACTGCCCGGATTTGAACCGGGGTCGATGGCTCCCAAAGCCACAAGTATACCAGGCTAGCCCACAGTCCCTGTGCCGTGATTGCCGTTTCGTTAATAATCATATCGCTGATTCCCGGGTTTGATTTTTGGTCCGTGCGTCGTCTTTTTATCCGCACATGTCAATGCCCGTCCGGAGGCCATACTCTGAAATATACAATCACAGGAGACACCCTGCAGTTCGCCAACATCGAACTGCAACCGGGCGAGACTATCCGGGCCACACCCGGTAATATGAAATACATGAGCGGCAACACCCGTATGGAGACCAGCATGGACGGCGGGCTTTGGAAGGGGCTCAAGAGATCCGTTTCCGGCGCATCGCTCTTCCTGGTGACCTTCGCGACCGAGGGCGGTACCGGAATGGTCGGCCTCGGCGGCAACGTTCCGGGGAAGATCATCGACCTGAAGGTCGTACCGGGCAAGAACTGGATACTTCAGAGGTCCGCGTACATTGCATCCCAGCCGACCGTCGATATCGACATAGCATTCCAGAAGAAGCTGGGCAGCATGTTCTTCGGCGGAGAGGGGCTCATATTGCAGAGGATAAGCGGCAGCGGTGTCGCATGGGCTGCGGCCTGCGGAGACTTCAACGTCGTGGATCTGAAACCGGGGGAGATATACAAGGTATCGACGGCCAACGCCGTCGGATGGGAGGAATCCGTCAAATATGACATCTCCTCGGTCGGCGGAGTGAAGAACGTTCTGTTCGGCGGAGAGGGTCTGTTCGTCACCACCCTGACCGGGCCCGGAAAAATAATCATACAGTCGATGACCGTCGGAGAGCTGGCCATGTCGATTGTGCCGTATCTTCCGAACAAAGGATGAACGATTCGAATGGATGCATCCAACTTACAGAAAAGGAAAACGGGGCCTCCGGCATTGCTTTTGTTGGTGCTGGCGGCGGCCGTGGTCGCCCTCATAGCCCTGGCGGTCTACGCGCTGACCTTCCCGGGCGTGCTGGAATCCCTGCTCAGGGCCGGGCTTATAATCCTCGGTGCGGCCGTGGCGGTCATAGTGATAATCTATGTCGTGATGATCATTGTCGCGGTTCCGATGTACGCCTATAAGGGCGAGTCCTACCAGAAGGATGTTTCCTACGGCCTTGAAGGGGTAAAACCCGTCAAGGAGAAGTCGTCAGAGGACAATGAGGAGGAAGAGAGCAAATAAACGCTGAGCCAGGCCATCCCGCTCAGGCGGGGCGGCGTTTTATCATTTCTTCCGCAAGCATCCGCGCCGCGTTCCCGCGATGGGATATCGAATTCTTCTCGTCCGGCGGCAGTTCGGAGAATGTGCGGTTCCCGTCGTGCGTGAATATCGGATCGTAACCGAATCCCTCGGTGCCGCGCTCTTCTTCCGTTATTTTCCCCCTGCATACGCCGGTAACGACGATCGTCTCTCCCCCGATGTCGCAGCCTATACATGTCCTGAACTCGGCCCCGCGGTCACTTGCCCCTTCCATCAGCCTGAGTATGCCCGGGTTTCCTATCGTCTTCTGAACGTATGCCGACCATACCCCCGGGAACCCTTTAAGCGAATCTATGAACAGACCCGTGTCGTCTATCATGAAATCCGTAATGCCCTGGGAACGTATAGCCAGCATGCCTTTCCTGACCACCTCTTCGAGGTTTGCCGTCTGAACCTCGTCGTAAGGAAGAGGGTAATGCTCCATCTCTATGCCCAGATGTGCGAATTCGCTCTGATATTCCGCAACCTTGCCCGGATTCGAAGTTATGACTTTCA
>WOYN01000053.1 GCA_011620825.1 Candidatus Methanomethylophilaceae archaeon
ACCCTGTCCTTCGTCGAAGGATGGGTGCTGAATATCCTCTCAGTGAACGACCTCCTGGTTCCGGAGGGGTTCGATATCCAGACTGATGAATATGCCGGGTTGTGATAATCGTTGGCGGGGTTGTCGCATCCCTTTTCTATGCGCATCAAAGCATTGGCGAGGGCCGCGGGGTTGCCTGTGATCTCGGCCGCGGATTCATCGGCCAGATACTCTCTCTTTCTGGAAATGCTCAGCTGAAGGACCAGAGCGGCGAAGGGGAGCGTGATGTACATCACAAGTCCGACCAGCAGCATGGCCCCTCCGTTCTTGTTATTGCCCGAGCCTGCCAGAGCAAAATATATACCGAAACGGCCGACGAACGCGATCACCGCGGATACGGCGGAGGCGACCGACATCACGAGTATGTCGCGGTTCTTCACGTGGGACATCTCATGTGCGATGACGCCCTCGAGCTCGTCGTCCGGAAGCGCATTTAGCAGCCCTCTCGTGGCGACGACCGCGGCGTCCTTAGGGCCGCGGCCTGTAGCGAACGCATTAGGCATGTACTCCTCTGTGACACCTACCTCGGGCATCGGGACGCCTGCCTTCTCGGCGACGGACCTGACTATACGGTAGAGCCTGGGCTCCTCTTGCTCGGTCACTATCCTCGCCTTGTTGGATTTGAGGGCCCTGCTTTTGGAGAATATCGCAGAAAAGGAGAGGATCAGCACGGCCACGGCGACGAGCGCGATGAGCCCCATCAGCGGACTGCCGAACAACCATCCCACTATCCATCCTACTGCCGCGAAGATCAACGTTAGCAGTGCGAACGTCAATGCGGTCCTGAAATGCCATGTAGCCTTCAAATTAACACCCACATCACATTAGGCCGAGCTCATATTCCAATTTATCGCCGACATTGTATTCCTTTACGCCGCCAAGCGACAGTACTTCCCTGATGCGCAATGCACCCTTTGGACCCGTGCAATGATTAAGATATAGATCCTGGCACTCTGCATCGCGAAGCTTCTCCGCCGTCGCATATGCGGCCTTCTTGGGAGCCTTCTCCAGGTGCAGCCCGCCGATGAGCGCCCTGGGATAGTCGCCAAATTTTTCACGGACGATTTCCAGTACGGCCTCTATCCCGCAGTGACAGCATCCGCTTATCAGTATTGGGCGGTTGCCGCCTGCAAGGACAATGAACGTCTCGGACGTCCCCTCCCCCTCGGCCGGGGGGGTCAGGAACAGATGTTTGCTTATCTGCGTCCATCCCGTTACATCCCTCCTCTCGGCCTTGGACTCCGTTCTTTTAGCAAGTGAAATGCCGTCCTTCGACAGCGGACCCGCGCTGCCCCATGCCTCGGTCGGCGCGTAGATCGGCACCGGCCCGCTCCTGGCATCGAGCAGAGCGCTTACCGCCCTCGCGTGGTCTGCGTGGCCGTGTGACACGACGACCCTGGATATTGAATCGGCCTCTATCCCCAGATGCTCCATGTTGTGGACCAGATATCTCCCGCGGAGCCCGGTTCCGAACAGCGTGCGCTCGCCGTCGACATCGATCATGACCGAAAAGCCTTTGGCGCCGATGTACGACGTGTCAGGTTGCGAACCTTCATTGTATACGCATAGCACGCTCGCCTTCATGTCTCCGTAATTGGCATGGTGTTGAAAAAGGTTTCAGCGACAGAACATGCGGTTGGGTATGTCCTCGCAGACCCTGCGGACGTTCTCTTCGGTCATCCCGCCATTAGCCAGCATCGCCTTGATGCGTTTAGGCACTGTATTCACTGACATACGCGCCCCAGGCTTCTCGGGATCGTCGTAATAATCGGTCTCCACCATGAAACGGTCCGATCCTTTGGAGAGCGCTTCGCGGATGTTTTCCCTCGAGGCGGGAATAGATGGCATCACTCCGAAGGTCTCGTCGTCCGTTACGAACGGAGGGGACGAATGCTTTATGACCATCCCGGAATCCAGACCCGCCTTTCTGGCGATGTCCGAAAGCGAGCGGTTCGTTCCGATGGTCCCGGCCTCGCTGTGTATTATAACGGGACATCCGTTCTCCTTCGCGATCCCCATTCCCGCCTAGAGCACCGCGTTGGACGCGTCCCATATCTCTTCCGAGACGGGAAAGTGGGGTCTTCCTATCTCGCCTATGGCCTGCGCTTTCCCCTCCGCCACCGCGTGGCCGGCGATCTCCATGCCTTCGATCATGGCCTCGGTCGCTGCCCGGACCCCATATTTATCGGCCAATCCGAGCAGAATGATAGGGTAGGGTCCCACGGCCGTATTGATCTGGAGCCCGGTCGCATTCCTTGCCATCGACGCCATCCTGTATGTTATTTCGAACGATTCGGCGAAGTCTTTGCCGTTTTCGATCCGCACCTCTGCGTACGGGAGGGTTATCAGCGTCAGTCCCGTACCGCCTGCCGTTTCGAATTCGCGGATCGCCTCCACGTTTCGCCCGGAGGGACTCATATGTATGTGATTGTCATAGATCGGGACCTTTTCGGCCATATTTGCAGAG
>WOYN01000091.1 GCA_011620825.1 Candidatus Methanomethylophilaceae archaeon
CAATACCAGTGCTGTTGTCCGCGTATTTACGTATCGGACGCATGAGGTACAAGCATGGTAACTGTCTATGATGTTCCCGCCGAGAAACTCATACTCAAAGCGGCCGGGAAGCTCAAGGGAAATGAAAAGATCTCCCCTCCTGAGTGGGCCGAGTATGCGAAGACGGGCAGGCACACGGAAAAAGCTCCGACGCAGGAGGACTGGTGGTATACCAGGTCCGCCTCCATTCTTAGGAAGCTTTATGTGAAAGGACCGATGGGATCTTCCAGACTCGCAGCAGAGTACGGAGGGTTCTCTGACAAGGGATCGATGCCTAACAGGGCAGTCAAGGGAAGCCGCAACATCGCCAGAAAGTGCATGATGCAACTTGAGGCGGCAGGGCTGCTGGTCTCTAAGGACAAGCAGGGGAGGGCAATCTCTCCTGCAGGACAGTCGCTCCTCGACAACGCAGCCAAAGAGGTCTACGACGAAATGAATGCATGAGGAGGTTTGAGCATATGGATGACCCTGAATTGGAAGCTTTGAGAAGAAAGAGAATGGCCGAACTGCAACAGCAACAGTCATTCTCCCAGCAGCAGTACGCCCAGCAACAGCAGGCGGAAGAACAGAGACAGCAATATGAAGCTCAGAAACAGGCCGTTCTAAGACAGATTCTCTCCCCTGAGGCCAGGGACAGGCTCGCCAACGTCAAATTGGCCGACCCCCAGCACGCCGACATGGTGGAGAATCAGCTTATCCAACTTGCACAGTCGGGAAGACTGCAGCAGGTCATCAGCGAAGATATGCTCAAAGAACTTCTCAGGCAGATCGCCCCTAAGAAAAGGGATATCAAAATCGAGAGGAGATAAAAATGTCAAGCACTAAACCGCCTGCAATGAAGGCAAGGCTGAACAAGAAGATCAAACAGAACCGCCGCGTTCCGGCCTGGGTTATGATAAGGACTAGCAGACAGTTCCTCCGCCACCCCAAGAGGAGATCGTGGCGCATTGGAAAGCTCAAGGAGTGATTCAGATGGCAGATGAAATTCAAAGGATCATCATAATCCCGCTCAGAGCGACGAAGCAGGCACCCCGCACAAGGAGGGCCAAACGCGCCGTTAAAGAGGTCAGGGAGCATGTGATGAGGCATATGAAGGTCGACGAGGAACACGTATGGCTGGACACCGCTCTCAACGAGAAGATCTGGGAGAACGGAATTCAGAACCCGCCCTCGAAGGTCGCCGTGAAGGCCACCAAGTTCGATGACGGGCTCGTTGAAGTAACGCTCGCAGAGTGATAAACATGATAAGACTCTCCCGTTACGGCGGGAACTGCAATATCGGCGTGTTCGCCGCGGCGGGGGAGGACCTAGCATTAGTGGCCGGGGACGCCGAACCGGGTTTCGTGAGGGACCTGGAGACAGTCCTCGGCGTCGAAACCATCCTTACGTCGGTCGCCGGGTCGTTCGTCGTCGGATCGCTTACGGCGATGAACTCCAACGGCATCGCGGTCTCTGGGATGGCCGAGCACGACGAACTTGAGAAGATCAGGTCGTTCGCCGGTAACGTGGCTACCGTCCCCGGAAGGTTCAACGCTGCAGGGAACAACATCCTGGTAAACGACCGCGGAGCGATTGTCAATCCGATATACACGGATGCCGCCATCAAGGAATTCTCGGATGTGTTCGGTGTCGAATGCGTACGTTCCTCGATAGCAGGGTGCGATACCGTAGGCTCCGTATGCGTAGTGACCAACAGGGGATGCGTCTGTCATAACGATGCGACGGACGAGGAAATACGGCTGATAGCCGAGGTCCTGAAGGTCGAATGCAGGAAGACGACGGTAAACCACGGTGTCGATTTCCTTGCATCGGGCATAATCGCCAACTCCAAGGGCGCCCTGGTTGGCGACCTGACCATGCCCATCGAGATGGGCAGGATAGAAGAAGGACTGGACCTGTACGACTGATCAACGGTCGAACACCCAGCACTCGCTGTGCTCCGGCAGTTCGTCATGGGATAGATCGATCTCGTTGCCGACGTAGTCGATATTTTCAGAAGGGACCATCTTCAAAAAGTCGTCCAAGGGAAGCAACGCGATGCAAAGACCGAACACACGATAGTGCATCGGAACTATCACCCTTGGGTCGGCCTTTGCTATAAATTCCTTCACTTCCGGCAGTTCCATGGTATAATTCGCTCCGACGGGAACGAACAGTATGTCCGCTCCGCGGATCCTCTCCATCGTTTTTTCGTCGGGCATGGCGCCGAGGTCCCCGCAGTGGCATACGGAGATGTTATCCATCTCGAAGCGGTAGATCGTGTTCATTCCTCTCTTCGCTCCGTGCTCGCTGTCGTGGTATGATCGCAGTCCCTCGATCTCGAACGGCCCGACCTTGAACTTTCCGGTCTTCCCTATGTAGTCCTTGTGTTCACCGCTTATGACCCTAGACATATTATGGTCATAATGGTCGTGTGTCATCAGAACCACGGACGCGTTTCTCGGAGAAGGTGCCTTGATACCTATCGATTTACCATCGTGAGGGTCGATTACAATAGTACCGAGCTCGCATCCGAATTCGAAACATGAGTGACCGTGCCATCTGATGAGCATGGTGGTGACAGTGCACCGCTGTCTTTAATTATTTCCCAGGGGGCAAAGCGTTTATCATTGGGATTCAATCCACCCATGTGAAGAAGACATTGGTCCTCGTGGTCGACAGGGACGACGATTTTGGCGTCAAAGGAGGAGTGGAGACCCCTGTCATCGGAGTGGAGAACTGTTCCGTGGCAGCGTCCGCCCTGGGGATAGCCGACCCCGAAGATTCCGATATCAATTCCCTTTACGCTGCGATAAACATCTACCGCGACATGCTGACCGAGGGCGCAAATGTAGAGGTCGCCCTGATATGCGGCAACTCGAAGATAGGATATCGTTCCGATTCGGCGGTCATAGAAGAGCTGGACCAGGTCATACAGGAAGTAAATCCGGACAGGATCATCCTTGTAGGCGATGGCGCGGAGGACGAATATGTGTACCCGGTCATTTCTTCGCGGGTTCCGATCGATTCCGTCAGGAAGGTCGTCGTGAAGCAGTCCCCGGGACTCGAAGGTACCGTTTACATAATCACGAAGATGCTGGAGGACCCTGTGAAGCGTAAGAGGTACATGACGCCCGTGGGATGGCTTCTGGCACTGATGACATTCGCCTATATTCTGCCGATGATGTACTTCTACGGGCTGGACGCCAGCAACTTCTCCAGAATATCCGGAGCGCTGATCGTCCTCGCCATAGGCGTCATCCTGCTCGTCTATGGATATAGCCTCGTGGACAGGATCTCGCGTTGGCTATTGCGCTGGGCGGCGAATCTTAGGTCCGGAAGCGTGATCATAACGTTCTCACTGATATCCCTGGCGCTCGCTGCGTCAGGCCTGGTGCTGGGGGTGC
This sequence comes from Candidatus Methanomethylophilaceae archaeon, assembly GCA_011620825.1. Classification (GTDB taxonomy): domain Archaea; phylum Thermoplasmatota; class Thermoplasmata; order Methanomassiliicoccales; family Methanomethylophilaceae; genus VadinCA11. The sequence goes on from WOYN01000091.1 coordinate 3,426, forward strand.
TGACCGTTCAGAACTACTATTCGCCTTCGCAGTACCAGATGATCCTCCGGTTCTGCGCCGTGGCCACGTGGCCGATCGTTTTTTCAATTTTGGTCTTCTCCGTGGGCAGTTTCATAAACGAATACCTTTTGAAAGGGGAGGTCAAGCTCAGCTTCATAACCGGTTCCATAAACGTCCTGGGAATCGGAATGGTAATCACGGGTGCGATCGACCTTATGCTGTCATACATAAGCATAGGTCTGAACATCACCAGCATCATTGCCGCCGAGATAGCGATCGGAATAGTGCTCGCACTTATCGCGACCATCGTCAGGATATATTTCAGGCACGAGATGTACACCCCCTCGGAATCGGAGGCCTGAACGTTGGAATATTCGGAATGGGAACCTGTGTACCTCGAGATAGTGAAAGACCTGGACCTCGATATCAGCGAAGACGAGAACTCGGTCAGGGTCATGAAGGCCCTGACGCTGAATTCCAACCTTGTGATGGACGGCGTCCTCGCGGAACTTATCGGACGCAACGTCACTGTCTTCGGGGACGCCGGGTCGCTTGAAGACGATATCGGAAAAACAGAACCTTGCGGGACCCTCATCTCCGCGGGCTCTGCGACGGAAAGGGTGTTGGAAGCGGGAGTCGTGCCGCATATAGTGGTCACGGACCTCGACGGAAACGTGGGCTCCCAGATCGAGGCCAGCAGCTCTGGCGCGGTGACGCTGGTACTGGCGCACGGTGACAACTACGGCGCGGTCGCGCGGTATGTGAAAGAGTTCACGGGACCGCTCATACTGACTACCCAGAGCCGTCCGTTCGGAACGGTCATGAACTACGGAGGGTTCACCGACGGGGACCGTTCCGTCTGCACGGCAAGACATTTCGGTGCCAAAAGGATACTTCTCGAGGGGTTCGACTTCGAAAGGCCCAGGCTTAAAGCCGGAGATGATTCGGAACGTTCCATGAAAAAGCTTGAATGGGCCCGGAGGATCATCTATGACATGAACCCCCCTGATGTTGATATCATCAGGCATTAAGTTTAGGCCCGGGATGCTGCGGTGCCGCGCCCGACCCACGTCCCTATGTTGCAAAGTAAAGATTAATAAGCCAAAGTAATTGTGTGTCCGAGGGATTTGGCATCAGTATTATCTGGATTATCATTATTCTGCTAGCTGTTCTATATGTGCCCATTTTTGTCTGGGTCTGGCGTTCGCCTAAGGCCGCAGAGCTCGGGCTCTCGGTCCGCGGCCCGATGGTGATGTACAAGACAAACATGGGTCAGAAGCTCATGGGGAGCATCGGGTCCCACCGCAGGCTGTGCGGTGCGTTCGCGGTGATATCCAGTATAATTTCGATCGCGCTAATGGCCGTGATGATCTTCTTCATGGCTATGGCGGTGATCAATCTGCCTTATGCGTTTACAAGCTCTGGGACCGCCTCCCTCGTGTCGACCGGCCTGGATATGACCCAGTTCATTGTTTTCGGGGTGATCGCACTGGTCGTTTCGATGATAATCCATGAATTCGCCCACGGCGTTCAGTCCAGGGCGAACGGCATCCGTGTAGAGTCCGCCGGACTGATGTATGCCGTGGTGCCTCTCGGCGCGTTCGTCGAGATGAACGAAGAAGATACCGAGAAAGCGTCCCTTCGCAGCAGGATGAGCGTATTTTCCGCCGGAATTTCAATCAATTTTGTTGTTGCGATCGCTTCGTTCCTCATATTTGCGGTATTGATGCTCGGTTCGGTCGGGACGACCGCGGGCGTCTCCGACGACGGCGCGGGCGTCTACGGCGTGACCTCGGGCTCACCCGCCGATGATGCGGGCATACCTGCCGGCGCGGTGATAACGATGATCGACGATGTGCCTGTTACAGCCAGCGAGTATATGGGGTACTATGCCTTGTCCCCGGAGGAGGATTACGGCAGTACTGCGCATACCGTGACCTATCTCACAGAAGACGGGGAGCATACCTCCGAAATAATGCTGGGACTTTATGTATCATTCGTGTCGCCGGACTCCCCCGCTGCATCGGCGGGACTTCCGAGCGATATCATTATCAACAGCATCGCAACAGGGACGGAATCCTATACGATAACCGGGATCAGGGATTTCAGAGACTTCGTCTCAGACTCTGAGCAGGGCCAGGAAGTGACGATATCGTATACCGTCCTGAGCGACGGCTTGTCCGATAGCAAGACGCTCACGCTTGGGAACAACAACGGCGTCGGATACATAGGGATCGGGGTCACCTACAGCGGGATCAGCTTCCTTACCCCCGGATACGTTATGGGGGTGGCTTCCGACCCCACTTTCGGGTCGACGGGCTTTACCGACGGCGTGCTGACGCTGCTCAATTATCCATTCATCTCGTGGAGCGGATTCTCTCCTGTCCCGGAGCATTGCCAATGGTGGTTCGACACCCCCGGTGGAGAAGTTTTCTGGGTCGTCGCAGCATTTTTCTACTGGATGTTCTGGGTCAATATCCTTTTGGGTATAACGAACGCCCTCCCAGCGATTCCCTTCGACGGAGGATTCCTATTCAAGGGCTGGGTCACCCAGCTGCTCAACAGACTGAATTACAAGGACCAAAAGGCCAGGGATGCTATGGCCGAAAACGTCACGCGCGCGGTATCGGGCCTCATGATATTCTTATTAATACTGGTTGTCGTTGCCGTTATATTCTAAAGGAGGTGAAGAATGTACGAAGTCTATGGAATGGTCGACGGTCGTGCGGTCATGATCGACGAGATAAAGGACAATGTTTGGATCAACATGATCAGACCGACGGAGAAGGAGATCATCGAGGTAAGCGCAAAGCTGAAGGTCAGCAGGGACTGCATCACCGCGGCCCTGGATGACGAAGAAGGTTCCAGGCTCGAGATGCAGAACGATTATTCGCTTATACTGATCGACGCCCCTGCGACAGAGATAAGGAACCAACGCGAGGAGTATACCACTTATCCGCTGTCCATTACCATAACGTCCAACGCAATAGTTACGGTGTGTTTGCAGAACATCTTCGCCATAAGCTCGCTGATGAACGGTAAAGTGAAGCCGATAAACACGATCAACGTTGAAAAGCACACCCGATTCGCCCTTCAGATACTTTTCAGGGTCGCCCTTCAGTACCAGAGCCATCTGAAACTTATCGAGAAGAAACGCATGGCCATCGAAGCATCGATAAGGAACAGCACACAGCGTAACGACCTGTTCGAACTGCACGAGCTGGAGTCCAACCTGGTTTACTTCAAGACATCTCTCAGCATGAACCTCTCGGTGATCGACAGGCTCAGCAAACAGTTCAAATTCATTACGGAACCGGATGACCGCGATCTAATGGACGACGTGACCATCGAGACAAATCAGGCCCTCGACATGACCATGACGTACAGCGAGATCATCAAAGGTACGCGCCAGTTAGTGGAATCCGATATCAACAACTCGCTGGCCAGCGTTATGAAGTTCCTGACATCAATAACACTCGTGATATCGATACCCACCATGCTTTCGGGGATATTCGGAATGAACTTCAGCTCTATACCCCTCTCACAATATGAGTGGGGATTCTGGGCGATTATTCTGTTTATGATGATATCAGTAGTCTTCGGAGTAGAATACCTGCGCAGACGCAATCTGTGGAGATGACCGCACTCCGGCTGAAAGGCCGGATTGCGGCCCCTTTTTGGGACTGCCTATAAATTAAAACTGTTTTAGAGGCACTGACCCTTGCGGCGGTCCACAAGTTCGCCCTTCTTGCCCTTGTTCCATCCGGAAATCTTCGAGAAGAAGCCTGTGACGCGTGTAATCCCTTCGATGCGGACCGAGCCACAGCAGGGACACTTCTCCGAGAGCCCGCGCGACGTCTTGCCGCAGTCCAGACATGAAGTGAACTCGGGACTGAATGCTATCTGCCCGTTCTGTGTCTTTTCGAACGTGTTCTTCACGAAAGACGCGACGCTTTCCGCCGACGGCTTCGATTCTCCGAGCCAGATGTGGGTGAGCGCTCCGGCGTCGATGATGGGGTGGAACATCCCTTCCAGCTTCACGCGCTCGATGGGGCTGACGTCCGCTCCGACGTTCAGATATGTGGAGTTGGTATAGTAGACCTCTCCGGTGTTGCGGTTCCCCTTTACCACGGAACCGGCCTCTTTCGGGAAATCCCTGAGGTCCAGCTTTGCGAACCTGTACGCGGTCGACTCGGCGGGGGTCTGCTCGAGAGACAGTTTCAGTCCGCTCTCTTTGGACAGCCTCTCGGCCTCCTTCCTAAGATAAGATATGACCTTAAGTCCGAACTTGACCGAATCCTTGGACTCGTGCATTTCCTGCCCGGTATGGAACTGGACCATCTCGTTGAGACCGAGAATGCCGATAAGATAGGAAGACTTCTCTATCCTGTAGTACGGATCGCCGTCAAGGTTCATGGTCAGCAGCCCCAGGGGGCCGCTGTTGCCCAATGCGAGCAACTCTTCTATGAATGCCTTCTTTTGCTTATGGGCCTTCACCACGAGCCCGAGAGCATCGTTTATGCCTCTGTACAGCTCGTTATCGTCGCCTCTAGCCATATATGCGATGCGAGGGAGGTTAAGCGTGGCGTTCTGCATTGCGGAGAAGCGCATCTTCCATGGGGTCTTCGCATCCTCCACGTCCTGCTCGTCGAGGTTGAATGAGAGCCTGCAACATTCCGAAACGCGCGCGGTGTCTCCGCGGTCGAATACGAAGTACGTGTTGCCCATCTCCGAAGCGAGACGGCAGATCTTCAGCATGAACTCCTCGTTTCCGGGCGTCTGGAAGAAACGGTCCGTGATATGGACCTCGGGCTTGGGGAAGAAGAACGGCCTTCCGTTCGCATCTCCCTCGAGATAGATATCCATCAATGCCATCGCGAAACTCTGGGATTCGGCCTCGTAGTCCTCGTAGTTCTTCCCGGTGTACTCTCCCCCGGGGCCTATGGCCGGGACACCGATGAAATGCTTCGGTGTTTCCCAATAGATATTGAGATCGCTGAATACCGACTGGCCGCCTCTGGCGACGGCTTGTTGCGCATACTCATACACGAGTATCTGCGCAAGCTGGTGCATCCTCTTGTCGTCCAGGTCCACGAGGAAGGGAGACAGGAACACGTTGAACGCGTCCCATCCTATCGCTCCGGCATAGTGGCCCTGCAACGCGGCTGAGAATTTGATGATCTGCTCTATGAGCACCTCCGGGTGTTTCGCAGGCTTCGCGATAGACATCGCATTGGGGAGATTCAGCCCGAATTTCTTCACATACTCTATAGACTGGCCGCTGCAGTACGGGCGGTCGATCATACCGAGGTCGTGTAGATGGATGAGCCCGGACATGTGGGCGTCTGCAACGTCGGGAGAAAACACTTCGAGGAGCGCGAACTCTTTCTTTATATTCTCCGCCAAGGTAAGGTTGGTCGCCTCAGGGCCATGGGGCACGTTGGCGTTCTCCTTGTTGGGAGACATGATGATCTCCCTTGCGTCATATATCGGCACACCCAGGCGGGTGTGCTGCTTCCTGACGTCCTCGAGGCCGTGCTCCATAAGCTTGGCGTTGGTGAGCTCCCTGATCAAGGGCGCGGTGATGTAACGGATGCCGATCTGTTTGACCATACGGTCGACGTCGTTCGCTATGAGCATCGCATTGAGCTCGGTGATGTCCGTTTCTCTGAGAAGTGCGTCATAGATCCTCTTTTTATCCCATTTTTTAAGATTATCGTCAGAAGACCTGACGAAGAGACCTATATCCGTGGACTCGGATCCGCCCTTGACGATGTTGTCTGACTCCGTATACATCCTTCTTATCCCCTCTTGTTCAGCTGGCCATACTGCTTGGTCTTGGTCAATATAAAGTATTTTTTGAACTATAACTGGTAAAAAGCTGATGGTTGTTTATTATCATATCTGTTACCAATATTGTTATCATTCAACTGGCCAGATTTTCAAGATATATATTAACGATACATATTGCATCAATATGGGCATCTGAATAGAATCTTGCCGGAGACGTCTGTGCGTCATTCAAAAACCTGGAAACGGTCTTCTCTCGACAGTAAGTTTAAGTTACCAGATTTGTTATCAGCCCTTATGTTCAATCCTGAGAAAGACTTCCTCAGAATACTACTGGGATGTCTCGGGAAAGATGGCAAGTCGATCAGCGCCCTGTCTAAAGACCTTGAGGCGCTGGGTTTCAAGCACCATCGGCTCATCCTCACAGGCTACCTCAGGGCCCTCGCCGACATGAACGTCGTAAAGGAACGGTCCGTGCCCCCGTCGAAGATCTACCAGATGACAAAAACGCCGTCCAACAGCATATATGAGTCGGTCGGGCGGTCCTGCAAGAAGAAATATCCCGGGAACGACGACATCATAGTGTACATGCTATGCCAGCTGCTGAAACGCCCCGTCTTCGAATCGGAACTGCGTCTGGCCGGGGCAACGAACCATAACGGCCGTCCTGCACAGCAGCAAGAAGTTGCAGAATGCAAAAAACTGCTGAAACGTTCGGGAAACATCGTTCCCACGCAGGACGCGTTCTATCCCCGCTCTGACTACCCCAACGAGATGGCGGAGATACTATCAGACATATTGATCGACTCGACGGACTCTTCGCACCTGGTGCTTGTTACCAAACAGATGCGCCTCATATGAGAACAATATCCTTTTATCAACGATAGTTTATCATCGACCCATGTCGCTGGATGAACTTGTAGGTGCGATACGCACCTTTCCGGGCGTAACCAGAAAGCGTCCGATCCACGAGATAGTAGATCTTCTGCCTCTGAAAGAATTCCCCGAGGTTTTCGCTGCAGAGGGCGAGGACGCGGCCGCGATAGATCACGGGGACGACTATCTGCTGTTCGCCGCCGACGGTATAATGAATACGCTTGTCAAGTCCGATCCGTTCTACGCCGGATATTTTGCTGTGCTTGTCAACGTCAACGACATAGCGGCCATGGGCGGAAAGTCGATCGCAATGGTCGATGTCATATCCATGAAGAGCTCGAAGGTCTGCAACCAAATACTTCGCGGCATGGAGCAAGGCGTCAGAAAGTTCAACGTCCCCATCGTCGGGGGGCATACCCATCCCGACAGCGACTTCGATTCCATAGAGATCTCCATAAT
>WOYN01000032.1 GCA_011620825.1 Candidatus Methanomethylophilaceae archaeon
TCGCAGTCATAACCGATAAGGGCCAGTACTCCTCCGTTCTTGATGAGATCAAGGAGAGCGGTCGGATATCCCAGGCGACCCTGGGCAGACTGATGGCGGAGGCCTTCATAGCCACGGCGAACTATGACGCGATGATAGCCAGCAGGATGCATTCGAAGTTCTGCAAGGGATTTCCAGCTTCGTTCCCTATCCCCAGCGAGAAGGTGGAGGACCTCAGGTACGGGGAGAACCCCAACCAGAAGGCCGCGTTCTACAGAGATCCGTTCACGGACGGGACAACGGTTCCCAAGGCGGAGCAGCTACATGGCAAACAGCTCTCCTACAACAACATCCTGGACCTTGACAAATCGCTGGATATCGCAATGGATTTCGACAAACCTACCGCCGTGGTAATGAAACACACCAACCCATGCGGACTGGCGTCCGCCGACACGATCTCAGAGGCCTTTGTAACGGCATACGAGGTAGATCCGCTATCGGCGTACGGTTGCGTCATCGCCCTGAACAGAGGCTGCGACACAGCCACCGCGGAAGAGGTCAAGAAACATTTCGTGGAGGCGATAATATGCCCGGACTACACTCCCGGGGCACTCGAGCTTCTGATGACAAAGAAGAACCTCCGGATCCTCAGGACCGGACGCCCGATCGGACCCGAACAGAGGCACCGCGAATACAAGATGAAGAAGGTTCAGGGAGGCATGCTTGTACAGACGGACGAGGACCTGGAGATCGACCCCGAGAAGCTTACCGTTGTCACGAACCGTGCACCCACCGAGGATGAGGTGCACTCGTTGCTGTTCGCATGGAAGCTCGCGAAGCACGTTACGTCCAACGCAGTGGTATATGTGAAGGGCGAGCGTGCGGTGGGAATCGGCGCCGGACAGATGAGCCGTGTGGATTCCGCCAAGATAGCGGCGATGAAGGCCAATGAGCCCACTCAGGGATGCGTAATGGCATCGGATGCGTTCTTCCCGTTCAGGGATGGTGTGGACACGGCCGCGGAGGCGGGGATCACCGCGATAATACAACCCGGGGGCAGCATCAGAGACCAGGAGGTCATCGATGCCGCCAACGAGCACAACATCGCCATGGTTTTCACCGGATGCCGTGTATTTAGACACTGATACTGAAGTGCCAGCAACCAAAAAACAACTTACTGTTCCTTAATTTTTTCAGGGTGTTCTTCAAGTTCCCCGGGTATGATGGGCCTTCCCTCGGCCTTCCTCTTCATGTGTCCTCCGGGTCCTCCGCGTTCAACGCGTGCTTTCTCGATACACTCGGGGTCGTCGCAGACAAACGCCGCGTAAACGAAGTTGGTGGAAGGTTTTCCGCAGATCTCGCACGGATAATCGCTGAAATTTATCGTCATGCACGGGGTAACGCGAAACTCAGGTAAAAAACAAGCGTTATCTAAATCAAGGTGGATATGCGGACATGGAGCAACGGGCCCTTTCGATAAAGTTTGAACTGGTGAAATGCATTCAATGCAAGAAATGCACACGGAACTGCCCATCGGCAAAACACGGAGGGATCATACCCAACGAGACGGTCCTAGCGGTCCGAGAAGGAAATTACACCGGAGATCCATGGACATGTCTGATGTGCCACAGGTGCAGTATGGTGTGCCCCGAGGGGATAGAGGTAGCAGGATTGGTGATGGCGCTCCGCAATAACGAAGTGGAGGCAGGCAACGTCCCGGAAAGGTTCGGCAGGGTTTATGGAAATTTCAGGAAGGTCGGAGACACGATGAGCATAGCGGATTCGACAGACGACGAACGCAATGCATTCGGCCTTCCAAAAATATGCAGGGAGCCCGGGGTTCCTGAGAAATTGGAAAAGATGTCCGGGAGGAGGATCCAATGAAGCTTTTCCCGGGATGCACGGTCAGTTCCAGGCTTCCGTTCGTAGAGTCCGCGGTAAGGTACATAGCGGAGAGATTGGAGGTAGAGATATCTCCTTCAGGGTGTAACATGTGCTGTTTTGAACCCACAGGCCTAAGGTCGATGGACCCGGACATGTGGATGTCTGTCGGGAGCATGATACATTCGATGAACGGCGGAGAATCGCTGGTAACCCTCTGCGAGGGATGCAATCTGTCGCTATCGTCATCGGAAGAGGTCCTCAGTACAGAAGAGGGCGCTGCAGATGCCAAAGAAAGGTTATCGAAGGTCGGAATGGATTTCGGGTTGGCGGAAGTCCGCGGTCTGCTGGAATTTCTTTATGAGAACATCGATGGGATACGCAGGCTTGCCAAAGTGCCAGCAGATGGTACGGGTGCAGTTTTTCCTGGATGCCACGGGGAGTTTGCATATAAGAGCAGGGGATCGGATGCGGGCGTGATGATGTCGGAGGTCCTCGATGCGGCAGGATGTCATAATGTAGTCATCAGGAAGCCCATGTGCTGCGGCGGGGGTTTGCAGGGAGTGCACGACCAGATTGCCAACGGGATTCTTCAGGACACCATAGGAGAGTTCAAAGAAGCGGGCGCAGGATTCGCCGTGGTATCTTGCGTTTTCTGCTTCCGCAGACTGGACATCTCTGCGAAATACCCAGTGATGCATATATCGGAAGTGGTCGCCCGCTCCATGGGATGGGAGGCGGACACTTCCAGATATCATCGCACCAAACTTTAATCCAGGTCCATCGAGAACTGTATCGAGCCGGAGGAGTGGGTCAGGGAACCCATCGAAACCAGGTCCGCGCATCCGGCGTACTTCGCCACATTCGCGAGCGTGATGTTGCCGGAGGCTTCCACGAGCGCTCTCGGGTTCTTCTTGCGAACCGCGGCGCGGAGTTTTTTCACGTCGGCAGGTTTCATGTTGTCCGCCATTATTATGTCGGCTCCCATCTCTGCCGCCGTCTCGGCGTCCTCGATGCTGCTGACCTCGATCTCTATCTTCAGGTTGAAAGGTGCCTTCGAGGCTCTCTCCATGGCGCTGCGAACCGATCCGCAGGCCTTGATATGATTATCCTTGATAAGAACCATGTCGTCCAGTCCGAACCTGTGCTCGGCTCCGCCACCGAGCCTGATCGCTTTCTTCTCATATTCGCGAAATCCCGGTGTCGTTTTTCTGGTGCCGCAGACAAGGATGTCCTGATCCTTTTCCCTGAGCAGCTCTGTGGCCGCAGATGTGGCGGTCGCTATTCCGCTCATCTTCATAAGAAAGTTGAGGGCGGTACGTTCGGCACTCAGGAGCCCTCTCACGGAGCCGCTGACTGAAATAACTCTTGTTCCCGCTCTGATGTGCGTTCCATCCTTCACAAGGGCGGTGGCATCTGCTCCGACCATCGAAAATATCTCGCAGGCCTCTTCAAGGCCCGCCATCGTAGCATCTTCCTCGCAGACGATCGAAGCTCTGCCATTCACATCGGGGATAAGACTGGCTGTGACATCGCCCCTTCCCATGTCCTCCCTTAAAAAATGTTCAAGGCCGACCATACTCATACCTCCAGTTCGAATTCTTTTCCCAGCTCCGGCAAGATAACATTATAGTCCTGCAGGTCGGGGAGGAACAGTTCCCTTACTTCCGAGTGCATAAAGATGACATTTTTCGGATCGCATTTCTGGATGAAGTCCACAATCTCGCTGTGGTCCGCATGGGCGGAGAAGTCGAACCTCTGCACCTCGCATTCTATCTTGTATGCCTCGCCGTCAATGACCATGCTGCCCTGCTCGAGGAGCAGGCTTCCATTGGTGCCTTCGGCCTGGTATCCAACGATGAGGATCGCGCTTTTCGGGTCGTTCTTGACGTTGTTCACATATCCCAGCACAGGTCCCCCGTCCAGCATTCCGCCTGTCGTGACGATGACCTGTCCCTTCGAGGCGTTGCGTCTCATGTTCGAATTCTTTACAGTGTTGAAATTCCTTTTTGCCGCCCTGAGCTTCTTGGGGTCGCGCAGATATTCTGGATAATCCAGGAACATACGCGTAACGGAGCGTCCCATGCCGTCGACCCACATTTCGTACTTGAGGTCCTTCAGCAGCAACATGATCTCCTGTGTCCTGCCGATCGCAAAGCAGGGAATGATGCACGTCCCGCCCCTTTCCACGACCTCGCGCACTTTGTTGAGGAACTGGACCTCGGTCTGGTTCCTCGGAGGATGGTTGCGCTCTCCGTATGTACCTTCGATGATCAGGTTCTCGCAACCTACCGGTTTAGCTCCCAGCACCAATCTCTGGTCTGCAGTGTGTATGTCACCGCTGTAGAGTGTCGTGGTGTCTCCCTCGAACATGAACATGGTCGCGCCCGGGATGTGTCCTGCCGAGTAAAGAGTAACGTCTGCCTTTCCGATCTCTATGGTGTCGCCGAACGTCAGCGGTACCACGTTCCTCATAGTTCTCTCGATATCGCCGGCCGCGTATGGCTGAGGGTAGTCCTCGGCCTTGGCGATCTTCAGCGAGTCGTTCATCAGAAGCTCTCCCACCTCCGCCGTCACAGGTGTCGTGAAAAGCTCGCAGTTCTGCTTGCCGCAAACCACGGGCACCATGCCGCAGTGGTCGAGGTGACCGTGCGTCAGAAATACGTGGTCCACGCGCGGTGCTGGTATAGGGTATTCGGGTGGCTTGGAAGGGCTCAGGCCGTATTCAACCAGGATGGTCTTTTTAGGGCCTTCCATAGTAAGCCCCATGCGGCCGACTATGTCTGCGCCGCCCAAAAATCGATATTTTACTTTCATTGCTATTCTCCTTGTTATTCGCCATAGGCTGTGAAAAGGAGGGGCAGAAGGCCTCTCCTTTGACTGTAAATCGGGACATAACATGCATGTCCTGAACTGGCTATTGTATCGCGGTATATTTAGTTTCCTTATACCGCCAGAGAGGTATTTCACAGTATGGAAAATCAAATGTGCCACAACTAAAAATATTGGTCAACGCGCAACAGTATCTGTGGGGCATGCATGTAGCAGCGCCGGTTATTTCGGGGTCTTTGGAATTATGGCGGTAATGATACGGCAACACCGCTTTGTGTGCGGCCTCAAACGGTATCAGCGCATAGGTGGTCGGTTCCAGCGGGTGCACGCGGACTCCGTCCGGAATGGGGTTTGCCGCCCGCAGGGATGGGCCAGCGCATACGGCCGGAGGCATCGTGACAGTGTTCGCCGGCATAACGCTGGCTTCAATCGGATACCAGCACCCAACGCCGAGGAGAATTTCATCTCGATCTTCGCAGCGCTGATCGTTCCGGCGGCCCTGGCGGACGCTTCGAGCGGACTGGTGAACAGAGACTATGCATCCCGACATTATCGATGGTTTTGGCGTTCATAATGACATTAACATATCATTCATACATGCCGTACGAAATGGCGTTCATTAGAATCATCTCGGGGTCCGGGCGACCCCGTTATCTTTTATGATGGCGACCTACGGTTTGGAGCCGGAGACTGCAGATTTCAAGCGGAAGAAGAATGGCAAGGCGCGGCCTGCGGAGGGAGCCGGAATAATGAGGAAGGAAGAGGCAGGGGCAGGCAAGAACACCAAAGCAAAATAGACCCGGGAATAAGGGACCGGCAAAGCCTCCGAGAAACAAACGGTCGGGAGATCCAAAGAGCATAATGCCTGTACAGAGGCGAAACAGCAATCGGATGTTTATTTCCTGGACGTTCGACCCAAACTTATTAAACGCGTAACGAGTAATGGAGGACGGGATGCAAACTACTAAGTATAGTCCGTCAGCCAAAGATGTTGGCGGCGCAGGCGGCAACGCGCCGTATAGCACAGGCAGGGCTGTGGCCGGAGGGTTTGCTCTGGCTGCTGTTCTATGGTGGATTCCTTTCATAGGCCCGGCGATGGCAGGTTATTACGCTGGCAGAAGGTCCGGATCTTTCATAAAGGGAGCTATCTCCTCTTCCATAGCTGGCGGCGGCCTCATGTTGGCCGTAATGGCCGCTTCTTATTATCTTCTAGGCCCCGCGGGGTTCCCAAACACAGCTGTGGATGTGGCAGCTGGCACTTTGATGGGAGTATATTCCAGGGCCGGGATTTACCTCAATTATTTCTTCAACCCCGGGACGGCGGAGATGGCTCTGACGCCTCTGGGCATAATGGTGGCTTTCGGCTGCATCGGCGGTTCCCTTTCCGGGCTGTACCGCCAGGAAGCCGCTTCGCTCATTGCATCCGGGGCGGTGTATTCGGCGATAAGGCCTTTGGCAAGATCCGTTGAACTCTATGAAAAAGGTAAGGAACTGGGATTCGAATCCTACAACGACTGTACATCCGTCCGGGAATCGGCGGTAAGTGTCGGAAAGGATACCAGACAGCGTTCCGACACCTCAACGTCTATGAAAAAGAAAGCAGTGACTACGACTGTGCAGGCGGTAACAACAACCGTCGGGGAAGGAGTCACGCCCACCGCATCCTCGCATGAAAAGACCCAGGGTCCATTTTCAGATATTTTGAGGCGCTCCGAGATTCACGGCAACGGTAAGGACAGTGTCCAGAAGTAAAGGCAAATGCCTCGTTCGTGCGCGTGATAACTTATTAATATCGTCATCCGATGGGGATACCAGTGATAGCTTGTTTTGTTCTCAGTGCGGATCTTTGATGTTCCCCAACGGGGGGAAGTACGTCTGCAGTTCATGCGACGAAGAAAAGGAAATCGGAGCATCGCACGTAATCGTCACCGGCTCCAACGAAAAGGAAATGACCGTGATCAAGGAGGATGTGGCGACACTTCCCAAGACGCGCATAGCGTGTCCCCTCTGCGGCCATACGGAGGCGTACTTTGTCATAAGGCAGACACGTGCCGCCGATGAACCCGAAACCAGGATCTATCGTTGCTGCAAGTGCAACCATTCCTGGAGAGAGTATTGAGCAAGCCAGAAGGTGAAACAATGTTCAAGGCAGAGATAAAGTCCGATACGATGAAGGGGCTCGTAAATATCGTTTCCACACTCATTGACGAGGTCAAGTTTACCGTGGATCCCGAGGGAATGAGCCTGAAAGCGGTAGACCCAGCACATGTTGCCATGATAGAACTCCGTATCAGTGCCGGCGCCTTCGAATCATATGTAGCCGATGAGACCGAGATCGGGCTCGACCTCGACAAGGTGAAGAGCGTGCTCAAACTGGCATCTTCAGGTGACATAATCGCCATGGAGCAGGACGATGACCACGGCAAACTCGTATTCAGGGTGGGAAATATCACTCGACGCATGCACCTGGTGGACACGTCGGGAATGAGCGACCCCAAGGTCCCGCAGCTCTCCTTGTCCGCCAAGGTGAGGATCGCCGTCGATGAGCTCCAGCAGGGCATCCGTGCATCCGAAACAATATCAGACCACATAGCGCTCACAGCGAGCCCGGAAGGTTTCGAGCTTTCGTGCGAGGGAGATACAGACTCTGTGAGCCTGATCGTTCCCAAGGATAAGCTTGAAAGTCTCGAGGCCGAAGGAACATACTGCAGCCTCTTTCCCCTCGACTACTTCGCGAACCTTGTAAAGGCGATTCCCGCAGGTACAATCGTGAACATCGAGCTAGATAAAGATTATCCGATCAACATAAGGTTTCAGATAGCGGAAGGAAAAGGCAAGGTGGATTACCTCTTGGCTCCGAGGATAGAGAGCGACTGATCTTGGTGATAAGGTTGGCCAAAAGCGAGAAGGAGCTAAGGGAAATCGCGAACAAGCTCAGGCTCGATGTCATAGAGATGACATCCGAGGCCGGGTCCGGACACCCCGGAGGCTCCCTTTCATCCGCTGACCTTATGGCTGTGCTCTATTTCAGAGTGATGAACCACCGCCCCTCCGATCCCTCATGGGACGGACGAGACAGATTCATACTTTCCAAAGGGCACGTAGCCCCCATATTATACGCATCGCTGGCCGAATCAGGATATTTCCCGGTCGACGAGCTCAAGACTCTGCGAAAGATCAACAGCAGGCTCCAGGGGCACCCGGTACGCGGGAAGGTCCCCGGCGTCGAGATGTCCACGGGGTCCCTGGGACAGGGCCTCAGTATGGCCTGTGGTTTTGCGCTGGCGGCCAAAATGGACTCTAAGAAGCACAGGGTCTACTGTCTTGTCGGAGACGGCGAGCTGCAGAGCGGAATGAACTGGGAGGCGGCGATGTTCGCTTCCCAATACAAGCTCAGCAACCTTGTGGTCTTCGTGGACCGCAACCGCCTCCAGATATCCGGTTGCACCGACGATGTGATGAGCATAGAGCCACTCGAACGCAAGTGGGAGTCGTTCGGATGGAGGGTCATAACGATAGACGGCCATAACATAGGGCAGATAATCAATGCCTGCAAATGGGCTAAGAGGGCCCGTACTAGACCCACAGTGGTCATAATGAACACGATAAAGGGCAAAGGCGTTTCGTTCATGGAGAACAACGCGGTCTTCCACGGAAAGAGCTGTAACGAGGAAGAGACGGTCTGCGCTGAGAACGAACTAGAGGAAGCAATGAGGTTCTGCAGATGAGCCAGATGTTAGCGCAGCGCGACTATTACGGAAAGGCCCTAAGAGCACTCGCATCCCGTGAAGACATAGTGGTGTTGGACGCGGACCTGGCAGGTTCGACCAAAACGTCGGAGTTCCAGAAAGTCTGCCCCGAAAGGTTCGTCGAAGTCGGCATCGCCGAGCAGAACATGATCGGTGTTTCTTCCGGCCTCGCCGCCGAAGGGAAGACCGTGTTCGCATCCACTTTCGGAGTATTTGCGACAGGGAGGTGCTGGGAGCAGATAAGGCTCGGCGCGGCATATCCGAAACTGAACATCAAAATCGTGGCGACCCATTGCGGAATCAGCGTGGGGGAGGACGGCGCGACCCACCAGGCTCTCGAGGATATATCGCTTATGCGCTCTCTTCCGAACATGACGGTCTTATCCCCGGCAGACGCGTACGAGACGTACGCGGCGACGATGGCCATAGCGGAATACGACGGACCCGTCTATATGAGGATGGGGCGTTCGCCCGTTCCCGTCATCAGCAAAGAGGGCGAAAAATTCACGATAGGCGAGGCGAAGGTCCTCCTTGAGGGTAAGGACGTTTCTTTGTTCGGCACCGGGCAGATGGTATCCAATTGCATAGAGGCCGCGGAAGAGCTGAGAAAAGAAGGGGTCTCCGCAGAGGTGATCAACGTGTCGACGATCAAACCGCTCGACAGAGAGACCGTCCTGGCATCCGTGTCCAGGACAGGGTGTGCTGTCACCGCAGAGGAACATAGCATCATAGGCGGGCTCGGGTCCGCGGTTTCGGAACTGATCTCCGAGGAACTGCCGTCGCCCGTTCAGAGGATCGGTACGATGGACATGTTCGGTGAATCCGGATCCCCTGCCGAGCTCTTTGTAAAATATGGACTGACCTCCGGCGACATAGCGGAAGCGGCCCGCAGGGCAATAAAGAGAAAGAGATGACAATATGAAGATTTTCATAGACACCGCAAATCTGGACATGATCAAAGAGATCAACAGCTGGGGCGTACTCGATGGAGTTACCACGAATCCCAGTCTCATCGCTAGGGAAGACACGGACGTCAGGACCCGTGTCAGGGAGATTGCGCAGATCGTCGACGGGCCGATATCCGCTGAAGCCATGTCCTCGAAAT
>WOYN01000038.1 GCA_011620825.1 Candidatus Methanomethylophilaceae archaeon
TGACTTTCAGTGTCCAAAGTCCGTGTGAGAAGGGATGCTGCGGGCCCATGTATATCCACATCGGGTCCGTTTCATACCTCTCTTTCCCGATCCTCTCCTCAGGAGGCGAATCGAATGTATCTATTGTATTTTCGACCACCATCATTCCTGCCCCCTTAGTTTGTATGACTTCCTGAACGGGAAGAACTTGTAAGTGTCCGGCGTGAGGAGCCTCTGCAACTTCGGGTGCTCATCGAAAATAATCCCGAAAAGCTCGAATGTCTCCCTCTCGTGCCAGTTCGCGCCTTCCCATACAAGTGCGACCGAGTGCACGTGGAGGTCGTCAAGCGGCAGCTTGGTAAAAATCTCGATCACCGTTCCGCTGTAATAATTGGTGAGGAGATATGTGACCTCCAAATGGTCGACCATATCCGCGCCCATGACGATCGTGCAGTGCTCGAAAGTCAGGTTATCGTGGATGTAGTTGCATACGTCGAAGACGTCCTTTTTGTCAAGGATCTCCGCGTGAACGCGGCGGACATCGGTCTTGCTGACCGCCACCTTCCCTTCGAATTTTGTCTCAAGGAGGTGCTTTATCTCGGAGACCGAGGGCCTCTGATAGATCGCTTCTGTATCCATTATCTTCAGTCCTCCAAGAAAACGCCTCTGTTGAAGTAGTCGCCGATTTTCTTCTGGAGCAGCATGAAACCGTCGATCATCGCGTCGGGCTTAACGGGGCATCCGGGAATGTAAAGGTCTACCGGCACGATCTGGTCGACCCCCTGAACGCAGTTGTAGGAATCATACCAGGGTCCGCCGGAAATGGCGCACTCGCCCATGGCTATGACCCACTTGGGGTTGGGGATCTGCTCGTAGAGACGCCTGATAGAGGGACGGACCTTCTTTCCGATCCATCCATTGATGAGCAGAATATCCGTCTGCCTGGGGGATGAACGATAAATGATTCCGAGACGCTCGGCATCATGCCTTGTCGTAGAGGCAGATGCCATCTCAAGGGCGCAACAGGCCAGTCCCCAGTGCAACGGGTGCATGGAGTTTTTCATAGCCCATGTCCAAACGGGACCTGTAAGCTTATCGACGGTCTTCTTGGTCCCCGCGCTCAGGAGGTCGTTGATGACCAGGGTGGACCAGTCCATAAACTCTTCCGCGCTCATGGCGACGGCATGGGGGTACAAGCTCATATCCATATTTTTTCCTCCTTTTTGAGCGCATAGGATACGCCCAGGATCATCACGCCGAGGAATATGAGAATCCAGATGCGAGCCATGGTCGATAGACCGGAAAATCCTACAGACCACACCATCAAAAGAGTCGCGACAAGGTCGAAGACCACGAAAATGATAGCGAAAGCGTAGTATTGGAACCTGAACTGGACGTGTGCGTCCCCTATCGGTTCCGACCCGCACTCATAGGTTGACTCCATCCACGACGTCGTTTTCGTAGGTCTTATAAACCTAGACACGAACCACGCCAGCGGCGCGAAGCCCATACAGACCACGCCTAGTACCATCAGCGGAATGTAGTACGTTATCAGTGACATTGGGGCGTCGCGACGTCTTAAAAGTATATAACGATTGAGTCACGCATCTTGTCCGGTGCGCGAGCGCAGGAACAGGTTATTATGGGAGTAACCAATCCGCCTACGATTACAATGTCTGTCAAAATCGGTTTTATCGGCGCGGGTAACATGGCTTCCGCTATGATCGGGGGTATAATAGCGAACGGACTTTACACGAAGGACGAGGTTGTTGCTTGTGCTCCGAGCGCTTCTACAAGGAACAAAGTATCAGCGAAATACGGCATAAAGGTCTACGGCACCGCTGCGGAGGTCGTTCGCCTTACAGATTTCATAGTGCTCTCGGTAAAACCGAACCAGCTTCAGGACCTTTTTGCGGAGGATGGACTGAAATTTGATGACTCCCACCTTGTAATGAGCATAGTTGCAGGAGTGAAAATCGCCACTTTAGAGGCATATGTGCCAGATAGTAGAATTGTACGAGTTATGCCCAATCATTGCTGCCTTGCGGGCGAGGGTGCCGCGGGTTATTCCAGGGGGTCAAAGGCGACCGACCGGGATATGGAAAGGGTCCGCGACGTACTGTCTTCGTCCGGTATAGCGGAGGAAGTGAAAGAGTCGGACCTGGACGCTGTGACTGGAATAGCGGGAAGCTCCACGGCTTTCATGTACATGGTCATTGACGCAATGGCCGACGGGGGCGTCCTGTGCGGACTTCCCCGCGAAAAGGCGATAAGGCTTGCGGCCCAGTCGATGCTGGGCTCTGCTAAAATGGTTCTGAAGACCGGGGAGCACCCGGACAAGCTGAAGGACAGCGTATGTTCTCCGGGGGGGACCACCATCGAGGGTGTCCGCGTCCTCGAGGACTCGTGCATCAGGGCGGCGTTCATCGCGGCGGTCGAGGCGAGCACCGTCAAGTCCAGGGAAATGGGGCGCAAGTGACCCTCACGCGCTCCTATATACTAGATAATGATAATCAATGATGTCTGCTGAGCGGGAACAGCAATCCCCTGAGCGCCCTGGGGGCGCTGTACCATACGGGTTTGGTGTCCCAGGCTAGGTCTTCCTTCTCGCATACCGTGGAGTTCATCATCTCCATTCCCTTTTCTTTGATCCCCCAGAGAAGCGTCTCGCGCTCCACAGGATCCCGAACGGCCATTATCTTGTCGACCTCGTGCATCAGTGAACGCGCCAACTCGGTCCTCTCGGTACGGTTGATCAGCCGTGACTCCGATATCCTCCCGGCCTCGAACTCGCATTGTGCCAGTATATTGGCCGCATCATAAGATGTCTCTGCTATCTGGTCACGGGTCATAAGGTCGGTCTCGTAGGAAAGCGTTAGTTTCCAGGAGGGACTGTCCAGCAGCACGCGGTGCTCCTCCAGGGTCCTTGCGTAGAATTTATAACCCCATTTATCTGGCTCTTCGAAGGCCCTGCTCCCGGGATCCACGAAAGGCGAGAAAGGCGAGTTGTATATGAACAGCCCATCTTTCTTATCGACAAGGGACCACAGTTTCTTTGATGCTCTGGCACTGTTGAAGGCCGACTCTGATGACTGAAATGGCAGTCCAGTCATATAGAACAGGTCCATCCGCATGGCTCCTCCTTCGAATGCATTTTGGACCGTTTTTTCGATGCTTTCGTTGGTGTATCCCTTGCCGAGCGCAAAACGTACCTCTTCATCGTGGGAATCAGGCGAGAACTCGATCGTGTATCCGCCGTCGAACGCATGACCCAGGGATTTGAAGTAATCGGCACTTGCACCGTTGAACAGCTCGATCACGACATGGTTATCTATCCCTCGCTCCCTGACCGATCTGAGGAACCTTTCGGAGTAATCGCCGCCGTTCTGCCTTATATCCCCTACGACAAAGATGGGGGCCTTCATGTAGCTCTGTATCGCGTCGAGGTCCTCGGCCAGTTTCTCCGGGCTCCTGAACGCCGGCCTGCTCCTGCAGACCGCCCTTCCGTTCGCGTAGTGCGATCCCCCGCATTCTGCACAATTTAGGGAGCATCCGCGTACCGACAGGGCCATCGTGAGCGGTTCGGAATCCCAACCTGCCCACGGAAGCGAACTCTTGACGTCCATGGTCTTCAGAACGCCCTTTATCATGGTGCCGTAATCGAAAATCACATCATCCAGAGTGTCTGGAACAAATGTCAAGCCGTTGTCGTGGACCTTCCCTCGGCAGTCCTTCCAGGCCAGATTGGGGACTTCCGACATGTCTCCCCCGGACTCTAGGGCCTGCATCATCTTGACCGTCGGCTCCTCGGTGGAGTCGCCGCGCATTACGAGGTCTACCTCGGGACGGGCGATCAGCTCTTCCCAGAAGTACGATGACGTCAGCCCTCCGAGCTCCACCTTCGCATCCGGATGGTATTTCTTTACAAGCTTGGCGAGCTCCAGCGCCCCGTGGGCATGGGGCATCCAATGAAGGTCGATGAAATATACTTTGGAATCGAGCTTTCCGATCGCCTTCTCGGCATCGTACTTCTCGCTCATCAGCATCCTTACCGCAATGTTGACGATCCTTGTCTTGAAACCGGCCCTCTGCAGGTGGGCGCTGAGGGTCATGAACCCTATCGGGTACATCTCGAACACCGGCGAGGAGGGTATTACGTCGCTCACCGGGCCGTAGAATATCGGCTTTTTCCTGAAGTCATAGACGCTGGGGGCATGTATGAACACCGCATCGTATCTTGTCATCGTTCACTTCCCATAGCGCCTTCCGCGCTGCTGGTACGTCCTTATGGCACGCAGGAAGTCGATATACCTGAACCCGGGCCAGTAGACGTCTGTGAAATAAAGTTCGGAATATGCGAGCTGCCAAAGGAGGAAATTGGATATCCTGATCTCCCCGGAGGTCCTGAGCACCAGGTCCGGGTCCGGGGTGTCTGACGTGTACATGTGCTCGGACAGCATGTTCTCGTCGATATCTTCCACTTTTATCTTCCCGTCGGCCACTTTCTGGGCGACGCTCTTCACGGCTGCTATGATCTCCTGCCTGCCCCCGTAGGCGATGGCCATGTTGAAATGGTAGTCCGAATAATCTTTCGTACTCTCATCTGCGTAATCCGCAGCTTCCCTCACATGGTCGGGAAGCATCGTAACGTCACCGAGAACCCTGAGGCGTATCTTTTTCTCGTGGACCCTCGGGCTCTCTGCGAATTTGATCAGGGACTGCCTCAGCAGCTCCATCAGGAATTCGACCTCTTCTTTCTCCCTGTTGAAGTTCTCGGTGGAGAAAGCGTACACCGTCAGGAACCTGACACCGTCATCCACGCACCAGTTGAGCACTTCTTCCAGCTTTTCGCTGCCGAGCCTATGCCCCTCTTCCTTTGTCTCCCCTCGCTCCTCCGCGTACCTGCGGTTTCCGTCCATTATTATGGCAACGTGTTTGGGGACCGGGCCCGCAAGCACCTCCTTCCTGAGCTTGGCCTCGTACGTCGAGTATGCCTTGTTGGTCAGGATGCTGGAGATCGGCATTTGCATCACTCGAAATCGCTGGGAATACCCGCGGCGCGGACGTCCATGTCGAAGCATCCGATGGCCGCCACCGCACCGATCGCTCCACCCATGCCCGTAACGGAGATTATCTGTACGCCGTTCTCTTCGGCCAGTTTCATCACCGTCTCGTGGTCGTACAGCACCGTTTTTGCGCTCCATCCGAAATCGCTCAGTTGCTCGGGTATTTTGAGCCCTTTGTAAACGGCTATGACGGCATCTTCCGAGTATGATTCCTCCCTCACGAAATCTACGGCATACTCGATGATTTTCGGTACGTCTTCCTCGACAGCGGCGAACGATATGGCCGTGGAGCAGCAGTTCGTCGTCTTGCTGGGTACGTCGGGGTTGAGTTGGACTATCTTGTGCTCGATGAACTTGCCGTAAGGGCAGGACTTTCCGAGTTTCATTCCCACAACCCATGTGGCCCCTTTCTCTTTGGTATCCGTGTCGTCTATCCCGATGACGAGACGTACCATCTTAGGGGTAACGATCTCAACACTGGCCGCATGGGCCCCGCCCATCTTGAAACCGTCCGGATAGACTGTTTCTATAACGTCCGGACACTGCGGGATGCATGCACCGACCCCGACCGATGCCCCTGCAAGCCCCTTCCATACGGTGCGGACACGGTCTCCCTCGACCTTCAGCGAGGAAACGCCCTGACCTCCCAGGTCGGCGGAGACAGGCCCGAAGTTAAGGGCCCTCTCGCCTATCTCGACGTTCATTATCAGGGTCTGGCCGTCCAGATTTATATCTTTGATTATACCGCCGGTGCGGCGGCGGTTGACTATATCCCATTCGGCCGGACCTCTGGACGAGCATACCTCGATTATCTGGGCTATACCGTTATCTTCGTCCACCAGGGTGTAGAACCCGCAGCAGAAAAGGGGGCCATATTTTGCCTTGACCTCACCCGGCTTTAGGATGGTCGGCATTCAATCCTCCTTCCCCTCGTCGTGTTCCTCTTCCGAAGAGTTTTCATCTTCGTAATCGTCATCGTCGTAGTCGTCTTCGGGCTCCTCGGCGAGGTACAGGCATTCGGGAGGGACTCTGTCGCACAGAAATACCGTCTTCGCGGCTTTTCCGACGGGAAAACCAGCTTCTGCGCAGGCATAGGTGTCCACAGCTATGATGACCGGGTCCTCGCTACGTACGGAGCCCGCTGTCACCGCGTCGTCATATGTGAGGGACAGATGGACCATCGCGCGGTCCGTGGGCATAAGACCCGCCTCGAGGATCAGTTCCGCCTCCTCGTCGGTGGCGGGGTAATACAGCTCCTCGGGGATGTTGTCGGTCGGCAGGTTGAGCTCCAGCTTTATAGTGTGGCCGTATGTCGCCCTGACGTCCGCTCCGGATAGCTGGTACCTGCCCTTGGGGTCCGTCTCGACCATTGCCTCGATGTGGTGGGGCCTGAGCCATTTCCATCTGATCTGGTCCCTGCTCTTAACCATTGAAACGATATCGCGTATGTCCACGAAACCCTGCTCATCTATATCTGGGTCTCCGTTGCCGTGCCTGAGGATCGCCGCCATGCTCCTTCCGAGTTTTTCAACCTCGTAGTCGCTCATGATGAATTTACCTTCCTCGCCGCAGAGCGGGCACAACTCGCCGCGGAAATAACCATGTTCCTCGCACTCGTGTATCATTGACTGCACTTCCTCTCGTAAGTCCTCTCCGCCGCATGGACGGTGTTGGACATGAGCATACAAATCGTCATCGGGCCGACGCCGCCGGGAACCGGCGTCATCGCCGATGCCTTCTCTTTCACATTATCGTCAACGTCTCCTACGAGACGCGTCCCCTTTTTGGAGTTCGGGTCGGGTATGTGGTTTGTCCCCACATCTATGACGACCGCTCCCTCTTTGACCATATCTGGGGTTATGAAACCCGCCCTCCCCATGGCGACGATGAGTATGTCCGCCTGGCGGGTAATGGAACCGATATCTTTGGTTCTGGAGTGAACCACGGTAACGGTAGAGTTCGCCCCCTCGGCCTTCTGCATCATCATCGCCGCCATCGGCTTCCCGACGATATTGCTCCTTCCTACCACCACTACGTGCTTCCCGTCGGTCTCGATCCCGGAGCGGATAAGAAGCTGCTGGACGCCGGCAGGCGTCGCAGGAAGGAATTCGGGATCTCCGACGAGCATCCTTCCAACGTTGAAGGGATGGAAGCAGTCCACATCCTTAGACGGGTCGATGGCATTTATCACCGCCTGCTCGTCTATGTGCTTCGGCAGCGGAAGCTGTATGAGGAACCCATGAATATCCGGGTCTTTATTGAGCGAATCGACCCTGGCGAGAAGGTCTGCCTGGGTTGTGCTTCCGGGCATGATTATCGTATCCGAGTGCATTCCCAGTTCCTGGCACATCTTGCCCTTCATGCGCACGTATGTTTGGGACGCCGGATCGTCGCCGACAAGTACCACGGCAAGTCCCGGAGTTATACCTTTTTCCTTCAGCGCGGCTATCCTGGCTTCGAGCTCCCCGTATATCTCTTGGGAGATCTCCTTGCCTAGGATAAGTTCAGCGGTCATGCTACCGTGAGCGAACGGCGCTTTATATTTATTACTTTAGCGCACGCCGAAATGCTCTGCCGCCTCGGGGAGGGTCTCGGCCGCGAATCCCATGTCCAATATGCCGGCTATCACTTCCCGGACATTATCCGTGTTCTTTTTCGCGGCATGTTTAGAAAAGGACCCTCCGTCTATGCATTCCGACATGTGCCAGCTGTGGGTAGCAAGTATGAATACGCCGTTCTCCAGACGGGAGGCCATCTCGATGTAGTCCTCCGGAGGACGCTTTCCCTCATGCATCGGCCAAAGATATCCGACTATCTTTTTGTCTGAAACATCCCTGCTTACCGGTACCGGGAGTTCCAGCACTCCGCCCAGGTTGTACGGAAGAATCTCTTTTTCCATTAGCTGGTACTTTGAAGAGTCATAATTTATCCCGATCTCTTCGAGTACAGAAGGGACCTCTTCAGACATCTTCATATAAGGCATCCTTGAACATCTGGGTCTTTTACCTGTCAGGTCCTCGACGGTTTCGCATGCCTTCGAAAGGACCTCTTTTTTACCTCCCGGGGGGAACGTACCGGTGAAATCTTCGTGGTCGAAACCGTGTATGCCCACCTCGCGCCCGGCCAGATGCTGGGCGCCGATGTTCGACAGTGTTCTCGCCTCGGCGAAATATGTGGCCTTTACGCCCATCTCGTCCAGTAACCCTGTCAGCGTTCCTATCCCCTCGGCAGAGGACTTGAACCTTGGTGCGGTGCCGAGGCCCCTGTTGTATGAGCCGGCCTGGCTCATTCCCGGGACAGGGATGTTCGCATCCCTGTCGACATCGACGGTAAAGCAAAAGGATTTCATATCATTGTTTTACGTCCGGGACCGATAAACGTTTGATCAACATGCCTTCGATGTCCACGGGCTGGTATCTTTCGGCCAGGGCCACCGCGCGCTTTAGCTTGGCTTCGTTGTCCGCGTATATCTCCATCAGAACATCCCCCGCCTCGACCCTCTGTCCCTTCTTGCGGAACAGAAGCAGACCTGCCCCTTTGTCATTGGGGGAGCCGGCAGCCTTCGCGACGGCCACGATGTCCTTGTTCTTGATTCCGTGGACGTATCCGCTCTTAGGGGCCCTGAACTCCGCCATGAACTGCCCGGGTTTGAGGTCTTCGGACTTTATGTTGCAGTCGCCCCCCTGGGCGTCCACGATCTGTCTGAACTTCTTGAGAGCCTCTCCGGAGTCGAGGATCTCTCTCGCCTTGACACTGCCGTTGGACATCCCGCTCATCTCCAGTATGATCCCAGCGAGCTCGCATGCCTTCTCTGCGACGCTGGCAGGATGTTCCTGGCCCTCCAGTATGCGTATGCACTCCCTCGCCTCCAGGTTGGGCCCGATCGCACTTCCCACCGGCTGGTCGGCATAAGTTATGGCACATTCGACATGTATTCCCAGCTTATCGCCAAGGTCCGTGAAGTCCCTGGCGTAGGCACGGGCCGCCTCAATGGTCGGGACCTTTGTACCGGCTCCCATCGGTATGTCGATCAGCAGATACTCCGCACCGATCGCGAGTTTCTTGCTTACTATCGAAGCCAGCATCTGAGCGCGCGGGTTTATCCCGAGCGGGTGCTCGATTTTGATGACGAGATCGTCCACGGGCGCAAGATTGATGGCCCCGCCCCATGCGAGGACTCCTCCGATCTTCTCGGCGACCTCTTTCAGACGTTTCGATGAAAGCTCCACGTCGCAGAACGTTTCGACGAAGTCGGAAGTTCCGCAGGCGCTGCTTATCGCACGCGAGGACGTTTTAGGCAGCATAAGGCCCGCGGCGGCAACGATGGACACGACTATCGGTGTGACCTTGTTGCCGGGAACCCCTCCCATGCTGTGGAAATCATACACTGGTTTTCTGTCGAAGGTTATCCTCTCTCCGGTATCGACCATCGCAGTGGTGAAATCGGCGATC
>WOYN01000022.1 GCA_011620825.1 Candidatus Methanomethylophilaceae archaeon
TCTTCTGGGAGGCGGAATAGAATCCGGCAGCCTGACACTCGTCTACGGTGTGGCCGGCACGGGGAAGACCAACATCTGCCTGCAGATGGCCCACAACGTCCTGAAGGAGGGCAAGAAGGTGGCGCTGATCGACACCGAAGGGATATCTTACGACCGCGTATCCCAGATATTCGGGGGCGAGGAACTTCTGAAAGGCCTGCTGGTCTTCCAGGTCCACAGCTTCGAAGAGCAGAGCGACAGAGTGACAAAGATATCGCGCATGGCCGAGGCCCGCGGGGCTCTGGGACTCATCATAGTCGACTCGCTCACTGGCTTCTACCGTCTGAACCACGACGACCCCCTGGTGAGAAACGACTTCATCAGACAGACCGAGCTTCTCACAGAGACTGCACGCAAATCGGATGTGCCCGTGATCGTGACGTCCCAGGTGTATTCCAACATGATCAACGGGGGGATCGAGTTCCTGGGAGGACACACATTGCGGCACAACGCAAAAACCATAATCAGATTGGAACCACGGGGAAGCGGGGTGAGGTCCGCAGTCATCGTCAAACACCGCAGTCTTCCCGAGGGCCGTTGCGCCACGTACCGCATCGGCGAGAACGGTATCACCGACATCTGAGATTCTTGTGATTTTCGTTACATTATCGGCGGATTCCGACTATTTAAATAGTTAAATTATGCTTAGCGCAATATCGTTACGAATTCAGTAGGGTGTAGTTTATGGTAGATAATCTTGACAAGCGCATAATCGAAATGCTCAAGAAGGACTCGAGATGTCCTTTCGTGGAGATCGCCAGTCTGCTCGGCGTATCAGAGGGGACCATAAGAAGCAGGGTCCACAGAATGACCGAGGAGGGACTGATCCGCGGATTCACGATCAAGACCAGCTCAAGGAACGTAAAGGCGCTTGTGGAGATACGCATAGGCGTGAACACCGAAACCGAGAAGATCGCAAGGGAGCTCACGGGATACGAAGGGGTCACCGAAGTTTTCGAGGTGACCGGGGACCAGGACATCATCGCCATCGTGGACGTCGAATCTTCTTCGCAGCTTAACGATATAATCGAGAGGGTACGCCGCTATGACAACACCCTCAGCACAAGGACGAGGCTCATCCTGAGAGAGCACTTCGGAGGCGCCTGAATGTTTGCCGGCATCTCTACCGCCCTTATCACCCCGTTCAAGGACGACGGCACCGTCGACGAGGAGGCCTTCAGGAGGCTGATAGATTTCCAGGAGGAGAACGGGATCGATGTCATCGTCCCCTGCGGCTCCACCGGGGAGTCGGCGACGCTGAGCTCCGACGAGCACATACGGGTGATAGAGATCGCGGTCGACCAGGCGAACAAGGCGAAGGTCCTGGCGGGAGCGGGGAGCAACTCCACCGCTGAAGCGATAACCTTGAGCAGGCACGCGGAGGACATCGGAGCGGACGGCGTACTCTCCATCTCGCCATATTACAACAAGCCGACCCAGGAAGGCATTTATCTTCACTACAGGGCGATAGCGGAGTCCGTCGACATACCTATCGTCGTCTACAACGTCCCCGGAAGGACAGGTTCCAACATAACTTCCGAAACCATGCTCCGCATGGCGGAGATCCCCGGGATCGATGCCGTGAAGGAGGCCAGCGGAAACATGGCGCAGGTCCAGAGGATCCTCGCCGGCAGACCCGAAGGATTCGAGGTCCTGAGCGGGGACGACGGCCTCACCATACCTTTCATGAGCTTAGGTGCGGACGGCGTCATTTCGGTGGCGGCGAACTGCTGCCCCGGCCTCATGGGCAAGATGGTGCATTACATGAATTCGCGCCTCACCGACGAGGCGCTTGGCATAAACAACGCGCTTCTGCCGCTGTTCGGTGCCCTTTTCATCGAGTCCAACCCGATACCGATCAAATTTGCCATGAAGAGATTGGGCTTCGGAAACGGGATCCCCCGTTTGCCGCTGACGCCCCTGAGCGGTAACGGCCAGGCCATCCTGATCCCTGTCCTCGAAGAACTTGGATTGTGATCTTATGACGGACGCGGTCGTTGGCGGGGCCACCGGAAGGCTTGGAAGCATCGTGTGCAGACTTATATCCGGGTCCGGCGACCTGGAGCTGGGCGGCGCGGTCGTATCGGCCGGAGACGAGAATATAAGCGAAGAGGTCTCCGGCACCGAGGTAGCGGCGAAGGCGGTCGCCGGCATCCCGGAAACGAACACCGATCCGATATCGGGTGCCATGGCGGTACCCGATGGAACATTGGGACTTTTGGCATCGGACACCGGGAAATTCGGGACGTCCTCGCTCGCCGCAGCCGGTCTCGCCATGGGCGTTAATGTGTTCCGGAAGGCCTGCGGGATGCCTGCCGGGCACCTTCCGGATTATGATGCAGAGGTCATCGGGACGCACCGCGACAAGAAGAAAGACGCCCGGGGCACCGCAGAGGAGGCCGTGAGAAGGCTCCGGGCCGCTTCCGGGGTTACCGGTACGGTGTACGGAAGGGGGGACACGGCCGGTCCCCGCGGAAGAGAGATCGGCGTGCATTCGATACGCGCCGGAGATGTCGCGGGGGACCATACGGTCCTCTTCGCGAAGAACTCGAATGTGATCGAGCTTAAGCACAGGACGGGTTCCCGCGATGTGTTCGCCCTCGGTTGCATCGGGTCCATAAGCCGGACAGCGGAAAAGAAGGACGGAAAGGTTCACGGTATGGATGAGGTGCTGGGAATATGTTGACGGTAATGAAGTTCGGGGGCACCAGCGTCGGATCGCCCGAGTCGTTGAAGAGAGTAGCGGAAATAATAGTGTCCACAGAAGGATAGAAGGTCGTCGTGGTATCCGCGATGTCCGGAGTGACGAACTTCCTCGTGGATGCAACGGGAAGCGATCGTTTCGACTGCGCCGATGTGGTGAAGACCTTCTCGGAGAAGCACCTGTTGGTCGCCGAGAAGCTTTTCGAGGGAGACCATATGAAAGAATTCATGAAGGAGTACAACGCCAAACTTGCCTCCTTCGAGAGGACGCTGCGCGACGACAGGAAGGACCCGTTCTACATGGACGCCGTCACCTCCTCGGGAGAGAGATTCTCTTCCCTGATATTGTCGCATGTCCTGAAGTCCATGGGGCAGAAGTCCGTGGCGCTCACGTCCGCGGCCGCCGGCATACATTCAGCAGGGGTGCCGCTCAGCGGTTACGCCGACCTGAAGCGCACCGATGCGGACATCAACATGAAGGTCAGGCCCTTGTTGGAACAGGGGATCATACCGATCATAACCGGATTCTACGGGATGAACGACATGGGCAAACCTCTCACTTTCGGGCGCGGCGGCTCCGATTATTCGGGAGCGGTCGTAGCCAGCGCTCTCATGGCCGACGAACTTCAGATATGGACGGACGTGGACGGGTTCATGTCCGCGGACCCCAGGATAGTACCGGACACCCTGCGCATAGAAGAGATGAACTACGGCGAGGCCGCGGAGCTGGCATATTTCGGCGCGAAGGTCTTGCACCCCAGGACGATCGAGCCTGCTAGACAGAGACACATACCCGTCAGGGTGAAGAACACTTTCAGACCCGAAAGCCCGGGAACTCTGATCCACCATCTCAGGGGGCCGAAGAACAGTCTGCTGATGAGCGTGGCCGCCAAGACGGACCTTTCCATAATCACGATAAGCTCGGCCGAGATCGCCTATAGGCCCGCCATGGTCGCAAGGATAATCGAGAAGATCGCAGAAAAGAACGTGATAATCTACTCCATATCCACATCCCTTTCGACGGTAGCGTTCCTGTTGCACAACAACGATGTTCAGCAGACGCTCAACCAACTGGACACGCTTGTCGAGACCGATATCGAAAAGATAAATGTTAAGAGCGATGTGGCGCTCGTCTGTTGCGTAGGCGACGATCTGCTGGACAAGTGCGGCGTCTCCGGCGATATCTTCGGTGCCGTGAAGGATGTGGGCACGAATGTGGAGATGATCTCCGAGGGGGCGTCCGATTCGTCCCTGAACTTCGTAGTGCCTATGGAGATGGTCGTAAGCACCATCAGGACGCTGCACGCCAAGTTCGTGAGGGGAAAAGATGGAAGACTATGAATCCAAGGGCGGCAGAATGCTGTTCGCCGGAATGTATGTTTCGGACATTGCGAAGGAGTTCGGCACTCCCGTTTACGTCACGGACGAGCAGAGGCTCAGAAAGAACTACAGGAACATCCGCGGAGCATTCTCCAAAGAGATGGATACAAGGGTCCACTACGCCTGCAAGGCCAACAGCAGCCTCGCGATCCTGAGAATACTGGAACAGGAAGGTTCGGGCATAGACGCGGTGTCGGTGGGAGAGGTCATGACCTGTCTTAATGCCGGTTTCACGGCCGACCGCATAATGTTCACCGGGGTCAACGTCAGCAACGAGGAGCTGAAAGCAATATCCGACCTGGGTGTGATGATCAACATCGACTCGGAATCGGAGCTCGAGAGACTGGCATATATACACCCGGGTGCCAGGATATCCGTAAGGATCAATCCTGACGTGGGGTCCGGCCACAGCGACAAGGTCATAACCGGAAAGAAGGGGACGAAGTTCGGAATTCCGGCGGACAGAGCGCTGAACGTATACTCACGGGCCAATGACCTCGGGTTCGACATCCGCGGGATACACGCGCATATCGGCTCCGGCGGACAGGCCATCGAGCCGTTCTTGGACGAGACCGAAATACTGGCCGGCATCACTGACTCTCTGAGCGAGATTGGCATCGAGCTCGAGTTCATAGACATCGGGGGCGGCATAGGCGTGCCCTACAAGATGAACGAGGAGCCTATGAACCTGGAGGAACTGGCCGCCGAGGTCGCCGACATGATCAAGATGGAGACCGACGTAAAGACGATAATACTGGAGCCCGGAAGGTACATTGTGGCGGATACCACGCTCCTGCTGACCAAGTGCGTCGACATCAAGGACCTGGGCTTCAAGAAATACATAGGCGTAGACGCGGGCATGAATACGCTGGTCCGTCCCGCCATGTACGACTCCTATCATCATGTCGCTTTGGCGGACAAGTTCGGCAAGGCCTGCACTGCAAAGTACGACGTGGTCGGCCCCATATGCGAATCAGGGGACTACCTGGCACATGAACGCGTGCTTCCCGACCCGCAGGAAGGGGACATCCTGGCCGTCTACGACGCGGGAGCTTATGGATTCTCCATGTCGAGCAATTACAACTCGAGACCTCTCTGCAGAGAGGTCCTTGTGAACGATGGAAAAGCGGAGCTTATACGCGAAGCGGAGACGGTCGATGACCTGTGGAGGCTCCAAAAGATCCCTGCGAGGCTTAAAAAATGATATTCTGGAAATGTCACGGTCTTGGTAACGATTTCGTGCTCGTGGACGGGACCGACGGAAGCGTCGAGATAGACAAAGAATGGTGCAAAAAGGTATGCAGGCGAAATTTCGGCATCGGCGCCGACGGAGTGCTTTACGTGCTCCCCGGAGAAGATACCGATATCACGATGCGGATCATCAATGCCGACGGCAGCGAAGCCGAGATGTGCGGAAACGGGATAAGATGCGTCGCCAAATATGCCTATGACTACGGCCTCGTAAAGAGCCAGATGTTCTGCATCCACACCCTTGCAGGCGACAAGGAGGCCCATGTGGCCCTGGGCGAAGATGGAAAGGTTTCCACGGTCGCCATAGATATGGGCGCGCCCATACTCAACGGCAGATCGATACCGATAAACCATGACGGGAGGTTCATAGACGAACCTTTCATGATCGGTAGCGTCAGGATCAGAGGAACGGCGGTCTCCATGGGCAATCCCCACTTCGTTACTTTTACGGATCTCCCGGACGAGACGATCAACAGGCTCGGCCCTGAATTGGAAAAGAACGAATTCTTCCCCAATAAGACCAACGTCGAGTTCTGCAGCATGAGAGAGGGCAAAATCCACGTTCGCGTATACGAGCGCGGGGCCGCATGGACCTTGGCCTGCGGCACGGGCGCCTGCGCCTCGACGGTCGCCGCGGCCCTTATCGGCCTCGTCCCGTTCGATTCTCCGGTGGATGTGCACCTGCCCGGCGGATGGCTCAAGGTCACCGTCGCGAGGGACATGGACTATGTGATAATGGAAGGACCGGCAGAGTTTGTTTTCAAAGGCGAGATGACGATATGAAGAGATACGATCAAGCAGAAAGGCTCCAGAAGCTCCCGCCCTACCTCTTTGTGAGGCTTGAAGAGCTGACCGCCAAGAAAAAAGAAGAAGGAATGGACCTGATCGATTTCGGGATCGGGGATCCGGACCTTCCCACTCCCGAGCCGATAGTGAAGGCGGTCCAGGACGCCGTGGCCGTCAACAGAAATCAGAAGTACTCTTCATCGCAGGGCGAGAAGGACCTCCGCACCGCGATCGCGGAATGGTACAAACGCAGATACAACGTGAATGTGGACCCGAAGACCCAGGTGTGCGTCACCATCGGTTCCAAGGAGGCCATATTCAACATCTCCCAGGCATTCGTCGACGCAGGCGAGAAGATAATCGCGCCGAGTCCCGGATATCCTGTGTACTCGGGGGCCTCTACCCTTTTCAACGAGGCCGTGTGCGCAGATGTGGACCTTAAGCCGGAGAACGACTGGCTTCTGGACGTCGACGACTGTCCGGAAGACGCCAGGATGTTGTACCTCAACTACCCGAACAATCCGACCGGGGCGACCTGCGACCTGAGCTATCTGAAGAGAGTCGCAGAATGGTGCTCCGAGACGGGAACGATATTTTCGTACGACAACGCCTACTGCGAGATGTGCTATGACGGATACAGAGCGCCTTCGGTGCTCCAGGCGACCGACGATGCGATAGAGTTCGGCTCTTTCTCCAAGACGTTCAACATGACCGGCTACAGGCTGGGATATGCCGTAGGGCACCCGGACCTCATCGCCGGACTGAAGAAGTGCAAAGGCCAGATCGATTCCGGGGCGCCCATCTTCATCCAGAAAGGAGGCGTAAAGGCCCTCGGCATGTACGGCGAGGACGGTTCCGCTCCAAAAGCGGTCGACGACAATATGAAAATCTACGCCGAAAGGCGTAAAGCCATCGTGGACGGCTTGAGAAACCTCGGTTTCGATGTGAAGATGCCGAAAGGAACGTTCTACGTATGGTTCGACTGCGGGATGCCTTCGATGGAATTTACCGAGAAGCTCATCGACTGCGGAGTCGTAGTGACCCCGGGTTCAGGGTTCGGAAAGTCCGTCGACGGCTACATAAGGATAGCCGCCACCCAGCCCCTGAACCGCATCGGGGAAGCTTTCGAGAGGATCGAAAAGATTCTCTGATCACTCCTGGGGGAACTTGTTCCTGGAGTACTTAAGAGCCTCCACCACAGGCAGCGGCTGGCCCATCAGGAAAGCCTCCAGGGCTCCCCCGCCGGTGCTTGTGTACGAGAAACTGTCCGAAAGGTCGAACTTGTCCGCGACGCCGCTGGTGTGCCCGCCGCCGATGACCGACTGCCCCTTGCTGTCGACCATCGCCTTCATGAGCACATGGGTGCCAATCGCGAAGTCGTCCTTCTCTATCATACCTGCCGGTCCGGACATGAACGATGTCCTGGACGATAGTATCACCTTCCTGAACTTCTCTGCGCTTTCGTCGCCGATATCCAGGGCGGGCTCCCCGGTGGGCAGGTCGCCGATGTTGACGCATACCCTCCTGCCGCCCCTCTCGACCGCGACATCTACCGGCAGCAGTATGCGCTGACCGTATTTTTTCATGGCCTCTTTCGCCGCCGAGATGTTGTCCGGCGTGAGCTCTTCCTTCAGGACCGCGAGGCTGGATTCTCCGATGTCCACTCCGCGGGCGTACAAGAATGCATTGCCCGCGAGCCCCGTGAGTATGACCGTATCTGCCATGTCCGTTCCCAGCACATGTTCGATCATTACCGAGATCTCTCCGAACTTCGCCCCTCCCAGAATGAACACGGAGGGACGGCGCGGTTCGTCGAATATCGCCCTCAGGGCGAATATCTCCTTCATCATCAGCCTGCCGGATGCGGACGGGATTTTGGCCTCGAATCCGACCAGCGAGCACTGGGAGCGGTGGGCGGCGCCGAAGGCGTCGCAGACATAATAATCGAAGAGAGGCGCAAGGGCGTTGACAAGCTCGGAATCAGCGTGCTCCTGGATGCTCGCCTCTACGGATTCGGAGTCGATCTCCCTGACGTTGCCGAGCATCAGCGCCTCACCGGACCTCAGGGATCTGATCGCCTTCTTAGCATCCTCGCCCATGACATCGTCCACATACTTGACCGGGGCGTTGAGGTTCTTCGACAGACGCTCTGCGTGCTGCTCGAGGGAAGTATAATCCCATTTGCCCTTCCTGCCCTGATGGGCGATTATTACTAATTTGGCCTTCTTCCCCATCAGCTCCCTGACCGTGGGGACTATCCTCCGTATCCTGGAGTCGTTGAGTATTTTCAGCGTATCCTTGTCCAGGGGACAGTTGACATCGACCCTCAGCAGCACCGTCTTGTCCTTGAAGTTGAAATCTCCCAACGTGTAGAAGTCGCGCGTGCTCTCACCTCAACACTTGTACGCAATACCGAGTGCCTGGTTGGTAAGTTTCACGGAGTCTGCTGCATCGCAAACCTTGCACATGGACCTTATGCAGTCCACGTTTTCGGGTACAACATCCGACTCCTGATGGACCGCCTGGTAGTAGTAGAGCGTGTTGCCAGTGGCCTTGACCCCGTCCTCCCATACGACGATCTCGTACATGTCGGACCTGTCTCTTGCAAGGTCTCTTGACAGTTCCATTATCTCGGCGGTCGATTTGATACCGGATGCGGTGTCTACCATCCTTACGCGGGACGATTCCCTTATAACTTCTATGGCCGCCTCCGTCGAGACGGAATTCTTCAGCTCCAGTGCCACCGTGTGCATGTGCATTATGGTCGTAGAGGCCTTTACGGCCATTGTGCTGATATTGACCCAGGGCATGATGCTCTGGACATCGGGTCCGTGGTGGGTCGGCAGCTTTACCATGGGCTCCAGCCCGTTGATCGGCCCGCTCTTGCTGTCGCCGGGGTCCGCCGCCCTTCTGACCAGCGTGACATATGCCTTTTCGATACCGAACTCGCGGTCCAGCGGATACAATGTCCTCAGCAGCCCGGTCGTATTACAGGAGACGACGCGCGAGAACTGGGCGCCCCAGGACTCCTTGTAGTTGGCGGTGGAGTTGAAGGATATGCCTGTAAGGCTGTGGTCCTCCCCTCCCTGGAAAATGGCTTTTATGCCAGCATTGGCATAGAGGGACCTGTACTCCTGACCTACATTCCCCGGAGTGCAGTCGACCATGATATCTACCCTTCCGCACAGATCTTCGACCGTCCCCTCTACGGGCACGTTCGCTTTGTCGAAAACTTCGATGCTATTCTGAGGGGCGTACAGATCG
>WOYN01000104.1 GCA_011620825.1 Candidatus Methanomethylophilaceae archaeon
TCATGACCGTGAAGGACGTGACCACGCCCGCCGTGGCCCAGAGCCTGCTCGACGGATCGACATACGAGGCGGCCGCCGTTACAGATGTTTACGGCAAGGCGGACATATCGGTGATGTCGTCCATAACCGGGGTCACCTATTCGGGGCAGTACATCGTGTACGCCAAAGATGAAGTCGGCACATCGTACAGCGCAAAGGTCGGCACTTCCGCCGTCAGTGCGAAGATCACTGTTTACGGGGAGGTCAAAACCGGAACCGAGACCGAAATGACCGGAATCATCACGGTTATGGCACCCGGCTATTCATCGGTGAACGCAACGGCCGGAGAAGCAAACCTGCCCAGCATCGGAGATTCTACGTTCACCCTCTACGACGGGAGCATTGTGAAGACATATGATGCGGAAACAGGAATCTATACAGTTATCGGTTCGGCCGTCGACTTCACGGCTGTGCTCAGATCCTCGTCCGGCGCGGCGATCTCCGGGACCGTGATGTTCTTCGGCGACAACGGTGTGACGATGGGTTACACCGCGGACGAAGAAGGCAACATAAGCGGAAAACTGCCCGCAGGCGACTACACCGTGTGTGCGGTCGGAAGCGACGGTTCATGTCTCATAAAGACGGCCACGATAACCGACGGAGCAGATTTGGGAGAGCTTAAGACCGGAGACGGTCGGAAGCTCACAGTGACCCTGACGTTCAGCTCCGGTACGGACGGCCAGAAAGGTCTGGCGTTCAGAGAGGTGAAGGTAACGTTGGGAACCGGCGAGATGATCTACGGTATGACGAATTCCGAAGGCAAAGCGGTCATCCAGATACCCGACGGCGTAACCGCTGACGTCCTTATAGAAGGATTCAGCGATTCGTCGATGACCTGGTCCGACCTTACGAAGTCCATCGCGGCCGGCACCGAGAATGCCACGGCGTCTTTCAATATCGGTACCGTTACCGGCAGCACCGTAAATTCCCGGAGCATAACCGTGACGGAGAACACATGGCTGCTGAGGTCCGCAACCTCGGATACAGCAGATTATGTGGCCGCGGGTGCGTCGGCAGATGTGGCACCGGGAACATATTTCTGTATAGAGGAAAACGCGGGAGTTTACACATACAGCAAGGTCAACGTTTACGCGGGACACGATCTAATGTACACCATCGCCGACACAAAAGTAGAGAACATGTCGAAGGTCGAGGTGCCCGCTCTCGCAGGGGCCGTCGTCACCGTGACGGCGGACCCAGACAACGAAGACGCTGGATACTACAAGGTGAACCTGGGCACGGGATACTACCTGCTGGAATCGGGCAAGAAATACCTGTTCAAGGCAGAGACGGACACCCAGGTTGCATACGCCTACTATGACGGTTCAGCTCTAGACAACCCAGCATGGACTCTGAAGGACGCGGTCGCGCTCAAGGGATATGTCGGAGTCGCAGGCAGCGGTACGGCCGTCATATCGGCCTTCGGACAGACCCTGTTCACCTCTGTCTCGGACGGAGCCTATGAAACAGAGGTTCCCGGAGACATCGGGACCGTGACGATAAGTTTCGACGTGACGAGAACTATCGGCTCCAGCGAATACAGCTATGCCGGATCCGTGAACACAACCATAGATCCGACCAAGACGAACATTGTCAATGCCGAATTGGCGGGAGACGGGACGGCCGTTGTCGATCCGGATGCAGCTCTGACGATAGAGGTCGGCACAAGCACCCTCGCGCCCAATGCCGACGGAACGTTCTCATTCACGCTCAACGTGACGCCTTCCGCCGACTCGACGGGCACCAAGACCTACGTGGTCGCGGCCGTCGGTCCGTGGCAGCTTGACAGTTCCTATACCGTCACGGTAGACGGTTCAACGGCCGCCTCTGTCTCTGTAGATGTCTCGGGACGGCTGGACCCGCTTAAAGTAGGGGACGGCAACCCGGAGATGAAAGTCTCGCTTACAGACCTCAAGGGCGCAACACAGGCGACGTGCCAGATACCCAGCGGATATGTCGTGGATATCCCGGCAACCGACAATGTGACGGTGATGGTTGCGACAGACGAGGGCGCAAGTCCGGACGCCGTCAACGACCACGAGTACATGTATGCGGTGACGATAAGGAACGATGCGAACTACATGATGTACGCAAAGCTGACGGTGACCAGCGTTCCTTCCGGTTGGCTGTATACGGTATCGGACGGGGACGGAAAGCTGATCAGTGCTGATGCTACGACCGAGTTCCCTGTCGCCGGATACGCCGATACCACGGTCTATGTGAAGCTGATCAGCGCGGACGGTTCCGGCACGGAGATTCCGGAACTCGGCATAAAGGCGGAGGTTTCACCCATGTCCGGTTCGCCTGTGACCACCGCCGAGTTCGATGTGGCGAAGCAGGACGCAGTGCTCGAATCGTCGGTCTCCGTGTCCGGAGACAACATATATCAGACCGGAAATACGGTCCAGAACGCATTCTGGGTATTGCTTCTGCTAAGCGTCGTCCTGATCGTAATGATCGTCTGGCTCGGATCTAAGAGGGGGGTGTTCAGACGCAGAAAGTGATTTCGGTAATGGGAGTGATATCGCTCCTGATGGTCGCCGGGGTATGCCTCGCGACAGCGGACGATTCGGATGCGGAATATTTCAACGTGACCCCGGTCGATGGATACACCGTGAAGACCGGAGGCGCGATCTCGTACGAGGCGCCCTTCTATTATGAAGGCAGCTTCAGCTCTATGTCCGTGGCGTTCACGGCGTATTTGCTGAATTCAGGCGGCGAAAAGATGACGGGCGCGGCATCCCCGTCCACAGGAACGTATACCGCCAACGGCACCAAGACCATCAGGGTGACCGCGCCGGACACCGCCGGAACATACAAGCTGGTCGTAGAATACAGCGGGACCGTGACCGTCGGCACCGAAGAGATAGAAGTCAGCGGCTCGAGCCATGCATCTGTCAAAGTCGTCGCGCCCGTAACCCTTAAGGCGGAGATAACAAACAACGGTAACGTTACGCTGAGCTCGCTTACGGTCAGCTTTATCGTTGACGGCAAAGCCGTACCGGACAGCGAGACGGCGGTCAGCGACATTGCGCCCGGCGAGACTAAAACGGCGACCTTTGAGTGGGTTACCGATTCCCTGTCGTCTGGGAAGCACACCTACAAGGCGGTAAGCGAAACCTCAATGGTCACCGTCACGGGGCTGAACCAGGAGAGCGTGTTCTACATCGGTCACGACGACTATCAGATCGCGACGGTGCTGGTCGCACTTCTTTTTGTCATACTGGTGATATTGCTGATATACATCTACCGCAAGCCGGTGAAGAACTTCGGAAAACCGAAGGGAAGGCGTTAAATCACTTGGCGGGGGCAACCCCGCTTATTTTCATTTCTTCGACATGACCATGGCTATGGCTATATCGGAACGGGTACGCTCCATTATGCCTCTCGCCATGTCCTGTTTTCTTCTCATCGGTGTCACAGCGTCAGGGACGTCGAACAAAAGTATCCCGTCGGCGATCTCCTCCATCATACTGTATGCGGATAATGCCCTCTCGACCTCCCCGGCCATGAGGCGTTTTAGAACTATGCGTCTGAGCTCGCCGACGGTGTCTGCAAGACCCAGTGCCCAGGAAGATTCAGGTATTCCCAGCGTTTCATTGGATGGAACCGTTCCATTTTTCAGCATGTCGCCCAGAATGACGGCCTCGGCATACTCAGACATAGCATCCGCTGCGGGTCCGGAATAAAGGAGGTATGCTTCCTCCTGCAGGTCCGAGACCATATCATGTACTTCTCTCGAGATTTTTTCTGCATCGAGGGAATAATCCTTTCCCTCATGTATGGAATGGATTATTCTCTTCGACATTCTGATGATGTCGCGTGAAGACCTGATCGCATATTCTCTGCGTTCCTCTGCACGGCTAAAGTAATTCGAAGCCGATGTCAAACCGTCCGAAAGCCCTTCCATGCGACCGTATGCCCGTCGGGTTGTTTAAAGGGAGGTGAAGAAAGATTCCCTCAGCTTGCTGCGGAACAGCTCTTCTTTTACCCTGGTATCGAACATGGCCGCATCTGGTACTTTGAAATCCAGACCCTTGTAGATCACGTCCCTGAGGGTCAGGGCGTCCGCGCGGGCGACGCCGAAGCTTATATCATCGCCGTTCAGCGCCCTCGATACGTCGTCGTTCTCGGCATCGCCTCTTCCTACCGCGGCGATTGCCGACATCATGCGGCGCACCTGGTTCCAAAGAAAGAATCTGGCACTGCAGTCAAAGATCAGCATTTCGCCTTCTTTCCATACTTCTGCCGATTCGATGTTCCCCGTGGTCGGTTTGTCATCGTACTTGCAGAAACGGATAAAATCGTGTTCCCCGACGAAAATGGAAGCACATCCGCGTGCGCGCCCCAGATCTATGCCCTCCGAGGGTATGACATAGCGGTACGTACGAAGGTCTGCATACCTGGGGTTGAAATTTTCGGGGACGACGGTATAAGAGCGATAATAGATCCCTTTGGACACTGCGTTCAAAGCTCTGAGAAGCACTTCGTAATCTTCGAACCCGGTGCTGAAAACGGCGACGTTTCCCAGAGCGTTTACGCCCCGGTCGGTCCTGCTTGAAAGCTTCAGGTTCAGCTCTTCTGCGGTCGAGTTGCAGATAACCTCCAGATTGGACTCTATCTCTCCCTCGACGGTGCGCAGCCCGGGCTGTGCCTGAGAGCCCGAAAAGCCCTCGCCGAGATAGGCGATCTTGACTGCGATTCGTGTCATTTCGCGAGTATCTCTCTCATATGGTCGACCCTGCGCTGGACCAGATCGCGGGTGCCGATGTCATGTCTTACATAGACAGCATCGCTCTTCACGAACGTAAGCGCGGTCTCGCAGTTCCGGTCCGCTTCTTCCAGCGTTTTGTCAATGCCCACTATGCCTACCGCCCTTGAGGTGCCGGTGATTATTTTATCGTTCACCATCTCGACGTTTGCGTAGAATGCTTCAGCGCCGCTTCTCTTCACCGCTTCCATGTCGATGGATATCTCACTACCGGATTCGGGCTTGGTGCCGTATCCGCGCGGCACCACGTATTTGCAGACGGTCGCCTTCTTCGCAAACCTGACGCTTTCCGATAACGTGCCATTCGCCATGTCCCAGCAGATCTTTTCGAAGTTGTCTTCGAGTATAGGCAGAACGTTCATCGCCTCCGGGTCTCCGAACCTAGCATTTATCTCGATGATCTTAGGTCCGTTCTTTGTAAGCATGAACTGTCCGTACATGACTCCGCGGTACGGGCATCCCTCCTCTGACATCGCCGAGACGATCTGTCTCATTATTGCCAGCGACTTTTCGCGGTCCCCGTTCCCGATAAAAGGAAGCAAGTGGTCTGCGTCCGAATACGAGCCCATGCCGCCCGTGTTGGGTCCCACATCGCCTTCGTAGGCCCGCTTGTGGTCCTGTACCAGAGGCATCGGCGCGACGGTCTTTCCGTCGCAGAAAGCCATCTGCGTGAACTCCTCCCCTACTGCCTTCTCTTCGATGATAACACCGGAGCCCCCGATGTTCTGGTCGAATATCTCGCCGACATAGTCCATTATGTCCTTAAGCGTGTGCAGGTGCTCCCCTTCGACCTTGACGCCCTTCCCGCCTGTGAGGCCTATCGGCTTGACCACTATCTGGTGGTCCACTTTCTTAAGGTACGCCTCTGTATCCGCGGGGTTGTCGAAAGCGGCATACTCCAGGTTGCCGTCCACCTTGTGCTTGCGGACCAGTTCCCTCATGAATGATTTGGATGTTTCGATCCTTGCCGCCGCCTTCGTCGGCGATGCGCAAGGTACCCCTTCCCTCTCCAGAGCATCAACTATTCCCGCCTCCAGCGGCGCCTCGGGCCCGACGAACGCAAGCTCGATCATATTCTCCTTCGCGAACTTGCATATCGCCGCTATGTCCTTTTCGTCTGCAAGCAGGTACTCCTCCGCTCTGCATATGATGCCGGGGTTGGCATTCTTCATCACAGCGTAAATATCCGATCCAGCCCTGTGGAAGGCATCAACTGCGGCGCACTCCCGGCCGCCTCCGCCTATAGTGAGGATCCTCATTCCAGGTGCCTCACAGTTTTAGGGCGGCGACGATCTCGTCCACGCCCTGGTCTTTTTTAGCGCTGCATGTGTACATTGCCTTCAGGCCTCCGGTCAACTTGCTGTAGTCTTCCAATATGACTTCCGGATCTACGCCCACGGCGTCGGCTATATCCATCTTGTTCAGGATGGCTAGGTCGGAATGCAGGAAGATGCTGTGATGCTTCCTCACCATGTCGTCCCCCTCCGTAGTAGATATCACGACCGCCCTGTAGTCGGTACCGAGCGGGAAATCGGCAGGGCATACGAGGTTGCCCACGTTCTCTATGAAAAGGACGTCGTACTTGTCCAGGTCGATCTTTTCCAGCGCCTTTGCGACCAGATTGGCGTCCAAATGGCATTCGGAACCGGTGTTGCAGTTAATTGCCTCTATTCCGGATTTTTTCATCCTGGCGAAATCGTCGTCTCCTGTCACGTCGCCGGCGATGGCGCACACCCTGAGCCCCTTGGCTCTGAGCTTCTCGGCCAGTTTTATTATGAGGGTGGTCTTGCCCGAGCCGATGGACCCCATGAAATCCACGGACTTCACACCGTGCTCTTTCAGGAGGCGATAATTTTTATGGGACAGTTTCGCGTTTTCTTTGAGAACGTCGTATTCCATACCCACTTGTACGAAGTGCATGCAACGGTCAATACCATGGCCTGTAATAATATTACCCACTAGCGCCTAGCAAAAGTCATAAAGACGGAGCATGATGAGGGGGCGTTCAAATGAGCTATTCAGAATCATTATCCAGACTCCTGGCATCTGTAGATGCGTCGGAGGGTTGCAGGCTTGTCGTCACCTCGAAAGGCCGTACATACACGGGCACAATGATGCCCCATCACGACTTCAGCGCTCCGGACATACTCGTGCTGAAACTAAAGAGCGGATATAACGTCGGCATCAGAATGTACCAGGACTCCGCGGTCCAGGTAGTGGAGAGGCCGTCCGGGAAGAAGATTGGCCTTGCCGCGAACGAGCCGAAGAAGGGACTGAAGAAGCTCGTTCTCATAGGCACCGGCGGCACCATAGCCTCCTACGTCGACTACAGGACGGGGGCCGTTCAGCCTGCTCTTTCCACATCGGAGCTCGTCAACGCCATGCCGGAGCTCAGGGAAATAGCGAACATCGAGGCACGCGTGCTTTTCTCGATCTTCTCCGAAAATATGAACGTGGAACATTGGCAGAAGCTCGCCGAAGCAGTATCGGAGGCGATAAACGACGGAGCGGACGGCATAATCGTACCACACGGCACGGACACGATGGGGTACACCGCCGCGGCCCTATCGTTCATGCTGGGAGATGTGCCCAAGCCGGTCGTTCTCGTAGGGGCGCAGAGGTCATCGGACCGTCCCTCATCCGATGCCACGGGCAACATGATGGCAAGTGCCAGGTTCTGCGTGGACGGCAACAGGGCGGGAGTGTTCGTGATAATGCACGACACACAGAGCGACGACTCGTTTGCGGTACACCTCGGGACCCGCGTAAGAAAGATGCACACATCCAGACGCGACGCGTTCCACAGCATCAACGCACCGGCCGCGGCGCATATCGATGCCGATGGAAAAATCGAGTTTTCGGGTCACGGGCGCGAAGTATCGGACGGAACGGCGATCGCCAAGACGGGAATGGAAGGCAGATGCATCCTTTT
Source organism: Candidatus Methanomethylophilaceae archaeon (assembly GCA_011620825.1). Classification (GTDB taxonomy): domain Archaea; phylum Thermoplasmatota; class Thermoplasmata; order Methanomassiliicoccales; family Methanomethylophilaceae; genus VadinCA11. The sequence continues at coordinate 7,743 of WOYN01000104.1, forward strand.
GCAGTCATATCCGGGCATGGACCCGGATATTTTCACAGATATCATGGTCAGAAGCAGGGGAGTCGTGATCGCAGGCTCCGGTCTCGGTCACGTGAACGAGAACATGATCCCCGCGATAAAGAAGGCCAGCGACGCCGGGACGATAGTGGTCATGACCTCCCAGTGTCTGGGAGGCGCTACGAATCTGAACGTCTACAACACGGGAAGGGACATGCTTTCCGCCGGTGCGGTATCGGTGGGGGACATGCTGCCGGAAACGGCATACGTCAAGCTCATGTGGGCCCTGGCGAACTCCGGCAGCAGGGAAGAGGCTGTCAGACTGATGAAAACATCCCTTGCGGGCGAGACAGGCGACAGGAGGTTGGCCTGATGGATTATGAAATGATGTGCGGCATAGAGATACACCAGCAGCTGGACACGAAGAAGCTGTTCTGCTCCTGCGACACCATACTCTGCGATGAGGGGGTCGGCGCCCATTTCCGCAAACTGAGGCCGACAACGAGCGAGATGGGAGAGGTGGACCGTGCCGCACTGGCACAGTTCCAGAGGCATATGGGGTTCAGATACCAGTGCTGTCATGAGGCCTCATGTCTGGTAGACCTCGACGAGGAGCCGCCGCACGAGGTCAACGAGGAGGCGATGGAGGCGTCGCTTATGTTCTCGGCCATGCTCAACTCCGATATAACCGATGAGATCCACTTCATGAGGAAGATAGTGGTCGACGGATCGAACACTTCGGGTTTCCAGAGGACCGCGCTGGTGGCCACCGGCGGAGAAGTGGACGTCAACGGCAGGAAGATATCCATCCTTTCGGTCTGCCTGGAAGAGGATGCGGCCAGGAAGATAGATACGAGGGGCAATGAGGTCACATACAGGCTGGACCGCCTGGGATTCCCTCTCGTAGAGGTTGCAACGGGGCCCGATATGAGGACGCCGGAGGAGGTCATGGAGGTTGCTATGCGCCTCGGTTCGCTTCTACGTGCCACAAAAAAAGTTAAGCGCGGCATCGGGACCATAAGGGAAGACCTGAATATATCAATCCCGGGCGGAGCGCGTATAGAAATCAAAGGAGTGCAGGAGCTGAAGATGCTGCCCGACTTCGTGCGCAACGAGGTGAACAGGCAGAAAATGTTGCTTACGGTGAAGGACATCCTCATCGAAAGAGGCGTTAAACCCGTCTCCCCTGGAATAGTGGACGCGACGGACGTTTTCAGGGACTGCCCGTCGAAGATCGTGACCGGCGCGATAAAGGGAAAGGGATCGGTGCTCGCTGTAAAGCTGCCCGGGTTCGCAGGCGTCATGAACGGCGACTCAGGAAAACTCAGGCTGGGCTCCGAGATGGCGCAACGCGCCAGGACCCACGGCGTCAAGGGGATATTCCACTCCGATGAACTGCCCAACTACGGCATCGAACAAGAGTTCGTCGATGCGCTGAAAGAATATCTGGGCATCTCGTCTGCAGATGATGCATTTGCCATATGCGCGGCACCGGAGGGAACAGCCAGGGAGGCGCTCATCGCCGCAACCGAACGTTCCAACGAGGCGCTTGAGGGGATACCCGAAGAG
>WOYN01000021.1 GCA_011620825.1 Candidatus Methanomethylophilaceae archaeon
TAATATGCTGCACCCCTGCGCCAGTTAACCCTGCGACGCTTGTAGCGATGGACATCGCCGGAGCCGACGAGATATACAAGATAGGGGGGGCTCAGGCCGTGGCGGCAATGGCCATGGGCACCGACAGCATACCCAAGGTCCAGAAAATCGTCGGCCCGGGAAACGTGTACGTGACCGCAGCGAAGATGATGCTCCGCAACGAGGTCGAGATAGATTTCCCTGCCGGGCCCAGCGAAATCGGGGTACTGGCGGATTCCAGCGCGGTATGCGACTATATTGCGGCAGACCTGATAGCGCAGGCCGAGCACGACCCATCTTCCGCCAGTCTGTTGATAACGGACGATCCGGACATGCCGGACATCGTATGGGAAGCGATGGAGCGTATGATCGAAGGCCAGCCCAGAAAGAGCACAATACTCAGGGCGTTGGAGAACTCAGGTTACATGGTGGCCGAAGATATGGACTCGGCCATCGACATAATGAACAGGATCGCTCCCGAACACCTTTCGATACAGACCTCCGATCCTATGGCCGCTCTCTCCAAGGTTAGGAATGCAGGATCGATATTCATCGGTCCCTATACGCCTGTGGCCGCCGGGGACTATGCTTCAGGAACCAACCACGTCCTGCCTACGGCGGGAAACTCTTCCACCGCATCCGGCCTGAACGTGGCCCACTTCCGCAAGACGTCCACCGTGCAGATCCTGACCCGTGACGGGCTGGAATCGCTTGCGCCCACAATTGAAATTCTATCCACATCGGAAGGACTGCACGCGCACTGCGATTCAGTGAAGGTCCGCTTCGACGATGCGGAGTGAGATGATGGACCATATAGATCTATACGACCCAAATCTATACATCAACAGGGAGCTCTCGTGGCTCGAGTTCAACAGGAGCTGCCTGGACGAGGCGAACGACAAAGGTGTCCCGCTGCTCGAGCGCCTGAAGTTCCTGGCCATATGCTATGGCAATCTGGACGAGTTCTTCATGATACGCGTTCCCGGGATAGTTAACGGAATAGTTGCAGGCGCACCTATTTTAGACGCACCCGACATAGAGCACGACACCGTCCGTCTGCTGTCAAAGATCAATTCCAAGGTTGAGGAGCTGCTGAACGGATACAATGCCTGTTGGCTGGAACTGAGGTCCGAGCTCTCAAAAGCAGGGATAAGGATCCTGTCCATCGACGATCTTTCGGACGAGCAGACAGAGGCCGTAGACTCGTTCTACAACGACCGCATCCATCCGCTCCTTACACCTCTGGCACTTGATGTTTCACATCCCTTTCCGTTCATTTCCAACAACTCGATGAGCTTGGCGGTCAAGATGGAAGGGCCCAAGGGCCAGAGCATGTATGCGAGGATCAAGGTCCCCATCGGGCCCTTTGACCGTTTCGTACGCATTCCGTCTGAATCATCAGGTTTTGACTATATTCTGCTGGAGGACGTCGTGCGTCACAATGTGCACAAGCTTTTCCCCGGGTTCAAGATAAACGGCGTCTATGCGTTCAGGGTGACCAGGAACGCCGATACGAAGGTCACCATAGACGAGGCATGCGACCTCATGTCGGCGGTCGAGGAATCCATTGAGGGCAGGGGCACCGGTTTCCCTGTCAGAATGGTCACCGAGTCGAGCATGCCTCGTGACATGGTCGAGCTTTTCGGCAAGAACTTAAATCTGAACTCGCAACAGATACACAGATCTGTCTCTCCCTTGATGCTGAACAGCCTCTGGGAACTGTACGACCTGAACATTCCGGGACTTAAGGAGAAGGAGTTCAAGCCTTACTGTCCTCCGGAACTTGCCGAGGGGTCGTCGATATTCGGTGCGATCGCCAAGAGGGATTGGATACTGTACCACCCGTATGAATCGTTCGGAATCATAGTCCGGTTCCTTCAGGAGGCCGCCCATGACCCGGCGGTGCAGAGCATCAAGATATGCCTTTATAGGATAGGCAAGGACCCCTCGATAATCCAGGCGCTTAAGGAGGCCAGGGAGAGAGGCAAGACCGTATCCGTGTTAATGGAGATCAGGGCCAAGTTCGATGAGACCAACAACATCCAGCTTGCAAAAAGCATGGAACAGCTGGGAATACACGTGGTCTTCGGACCGGTAGAACTCAAGGTCCATTCCAAGCTCCTTCAGGTGGTGCGTCTGGAGGGAGGGCATCTCGTCAGATATACCCACATGAGCTCCGGCAACTACAACGTCAGTACCGCCAAGCAGTATGCCGACATATCGTTCCTAACGGTCAACGAAGATATCGGAGAGGATGTCGGAGAGCTGTTCAATTCGCTGACTGGCTATTTCGGCCCTAAGGGATACAAACATCTGCTGGTGTCGCCCCTGAACCTTAAGTCTTCGCTCATTGACAAGATAAGCCGCGAAATCAGGCGCAAGGAGGAGACCGGCAGCGGATACATCGTGATGAAGGCCAACGGCCTTATCGATGCGGACATTATAGCCAGTCTCTACAGCGCATCGATAGCGGGCGTGAAGATCGAGCTCAACATCCGCGGCCTATGCTGCCTGCGCCCCGGAATACCCGGTGTTTCGGAGAACATACGGGTCGTAAGGGTGGTCGACAGGTTTTTGGAGCACGCGAGGATATACTATTTCGAGAACGGAGGGGACCCCGAGATGTACATGGGGTCTTCGGACATGATGCCGAGGAATCTCCTGGCGAGGGTCGAGACCTTGTTCCCTATTCTTGACAAGGACATGCTGATCTCGGTAAGGGACGACATCTTGCGCATCCATCTTTCCGATAACGTCAAGGCAAGCGAGCTTACCGCCGACGGTACGTATGTGCCGGCGGTCAGGAAGAAAAAGGACCCGTTGATCAGGTCGCAGAAGTGGCTGATCGACCACAGAGGGTGCTGGCATGGTTGACAGCAGGACCGTCGGTTTCATAGATGTGGGGACGAATTCCATACATGTGCTGGTGACCCAGTTCTTCACAGACTCGGTGGGCACTCCGATTTTCGATGACAAGGAGTCCGTCAGGCTCGGCCAGAACCTGTTTGCAGAAGGCTACATAGACCAGGACACGATCGAGAGGACGAAACTGGTGATAGGGCGGTTCGTCAAGATAGCCAAAGACATGGGCGCAGAAGAGATATTCGCGTTCGCAACATGCGCCGCCCGCGAGGCATACAACAGGAACGAACTGCTGGAAGCGGCCTCGGAATCAGGCATAGATCTGAGGATAATTTCGGGCATCGAGGAGGCCAGGCTTGTAGGGCTCGGGGTCTTCGGACCTTATGGACCGCCTGACAGGTGCGTAGATATAGACCTAGGCGGGGGAAGCACCGAGATCAATCTCTCCAAAGGCAGCGAAATGTTATTCTTGGACAGCCTGATGGCAGGCTCGGTGCGTTTCTCGTACGGGCTGGGGATAGACCAAAGCGGTGTCGTTTCCAAAGCCGACTACGGCAGGATACTCAGTGCGGTGGACAAGGTCGCCATCAACACGGCCAACAGGCTCCGGGAGATAGGTTTCGACCGGGCGGTGGGGTCGTCGGGGACCATGATAAACCTGGCCGAGATGTGCGCCGCCCGCAGGGACGGCGACTGCTCGTACATGACGCGCAAAGAGCTTTCGGAGCTAATGAGGGACCTGTGCGCAATGGACGAGGTGCATCGCCGCAACGTGCCCAGGATGAACCCGGGAAGGTCGGACATAATCATCGGAGGCGGAGCCATCGCCGAGGAGCTGATGTATCTTTTCGAGGTAGATAAGATATTCATAAGCGAACGCGGACTGAGAGAGGGAATGCAGTTCGACTATCTTCTGGGAAAGGGCAGGAAGGAGTTCAATCTGAGGCGATCGTCCGTGATGACCCTTGCCAGGCGTTGCGGGTTCAACGAGAAGCACGCTTTGCAGGTTAACACGCTCACAATGCAGCTCTTCGACAGCATGAAGGACCTGGGCCTGCACTCCATGGACGGGGAGGTCAGGGAACTGCTCGGATATGCGGCGATCCTGCACGACATAGGCGAGTTCATCAGCTATAACAAGCACAACAGTCATTCCTACACCATAATTTCGAACTCCAACATGCCCGGTTTCTCGTCGACCGAACTGGAGGAGATGGCGCTCATGGCCAAGTTCCACCACAAACGCTTCCCGGGCGCCGGCCACAAGCTTCTGAAGGGGTTGCCCAAACAGCAGGTGAAGAATATCCGCTATTGCGCATTGATGCTGCGTATGGCCGATGTTCTGGACAGGCACAGGTCCTCTCCCGTCGACAGCATGCGCGTGCTCGCGGTCGGCGACAGCGTGCTGATAGATCTGAAGTCCAAGGAGGACCTGAGTATGGAGGTTTGGAAGCTCGAAGAGCTCTCCGAACCGTTCATGGACGTTTTCGGACGCGAGCTGAGGATCTGCGCTTCCGGGTGGGGAGACGTAAAAATCTAGGTTCCGGAAGTAAAATGACCGCTGTTCGGGCTTTCTTCGGTCGGACTCTGCGATCATCCTCTTTTTCGGTCGCGGTGATTTGCTAGTAACCATTAAATTGAGGCAGAGTAATGTTAACCCCAGAAGCGGGATACCCCTTGCATGGATTAACGTCCGTTTCCCGCTTTAAAATCCCTTATATCCCTCGGGGTCGAACCTGAGGGATATCCCCTTTTCTTCGGCCCTCTCCTCGAGTTCGGGCCATGTTCTGTGGAGTGTTTCGATCTCCTCGGGCGAGGTCTGCACCAGCGCGCTTTTTCCATAATGGCGGAACCTTACCTGTCTGACGCCCGATATCTTGCGGATGGACATCTCCCATTCCTCGATATCCCTCAGCACGTCTTCGGTTATGACGGTGCCGCAGGGAATACGGGTGGCAAGGCAGGTATCTTTTATCAGACCGTCGGACCATTCTCTGGAAAGCACATGCTCCACCACGTCTTTACGGTCGACCTTCAGCGCCTCGAGCGGCCTGAAGATGAAGAGTTCGACGGCGGCCCTGTGACCCGGGCGGTCCTGGAAAAGGTCGTCGTAGTTGTCCCCGCATATGCAGTTCCCCGTCCCCAGTCCGACGGCCGCCGTCCTGACGGCCGAGTATACGGCCCTTTTGCAACGGTAGCAGCGGTCCGCCTCGTTCGCGTCCACTCCGGGCATGTCGTTCCAGTCCAGTTCGACGACCTCGAAGGGGATGCCGATGGACCCGGCAATCCTTTCGGCCTCGAACCTCTGCCTCCTGCTGACGATGGGCATGTCCACAAAAACAGCCGTAACATCGTCAATGGAATTCACGCAGGCATCGGCCAGATAGGAACTGTCGAATCCTCCGGAGAATGCCAGCACTGCAGAGTTCATTTTTCCCAGATAATCGCAGACGTCTCTGAAACGGTCCATATCAAAAATATCATTTCCGCGAATGTCTTTAACCCTTTGCCCGTATACAAGTACGTATGGATATCAGAGAAGTGTTGGAATCCTATAAGGCGGGCAGGATCGACGCGACGGAGGCGGAGAGATTTCTCCGTGTCGACTACAGAGAGTCGATAGGAAACGATGTCAACATGGACCTGGGCAGGGAGATCAGGAAAGGAACGCCCGAGGTCGTCTATGCAAGGGCAAAGACGCCGGAGACCGTGGAGAGGATACTGCGCTCCGGGCGGAGACTTTTGGTCTCAGGGGCGACGGAGGGTCACTTCGAAGCGGCAGAGGGGATAGAAGGCGTGGAGCTCTATAGAGAATGCGGATGCATCGTGGTCGGGGGATTTCCCGAAGAGAAGTACGGCCCGGTGGCCGTGATCACCGCAGGCACGTCCGACATACCCGTCGCCAAGGAGGCCGTGCTGATGGCCCGCATGATGGGATGCTCGTGCATAGAACACTTTGACATCGGAGTATCTGGCCTTCACCGTCTGATCTTTCCGATGAAGGACGTCATATTGAAGAACGTCGCGGCCGTCGTCGCGGTAGCGGGCATGGAAGGGGCACTGCCCACATTGATATCGTCTCTTTCCCCCGTGCCGGTGGTCGGAGTGCCCACATCGACCGGGTACGGCATGGGAGGGGACGGCATCGCCGCGCTCATGGGCATGCTGCAGTCCTGCTCTCCGGGCCTGAGCGTTGTGAACATCGACAACGGGATAGGCGCAGGAGCGGTGGCTGCGATGATAGCCAGGGGCAGGGTCTCCGAGATATGAGCGGACAGACGTTCTTCGATTCGATTGCGGAGTTGAACAAAACCGAGATAAAATCGGGGCTGTGCTCCATATGCAAGGGGTCACGAAGGCTGTGCGGAAAGGACAGATGCCCGCTCATGATCAGGTTCTATTCCCAGCAGAAGACGTTGCCGATGATAGACGCCAAGGACATGGCGGGGAGCAGTCCTCCAGCGGTGTTCGTGGGCAGGTTCGGATACCCCAAGGTGGACGTGGGCCCCCTCATACCTCCGGAGTTCGGTGATACTTCGATAATGGACACTCCCGAACGCTGGGTAGGCAAGAGCATAGACGAGATCGTCGATTTCAGGTTCAAGCTCGTCCGCGGAAAGATCGGGATAGATGCGTACGATTTCAAAAAATCGGGCAAAGTGGTGGATGATATACAGGAGATCGCGCTGACCGAGTCTCCATTGGACATCGAGGCGGAGTTCTCGCACAAGCCCAGGGGACGCGTTATCATGGACGACGAGGTGCAGCCCTTCGGTCCGTCAGCGAGGATGACTTCCATGAGGAAGGGTAACGGAAGGTTCGAAAGGAATCTCGAGCGCAGCTTCTACGATACCGACATGAAAGCGGTGGACGCGGTGGTATCGTCCTACCGCAACGGAACTCTGATATCCGAGATAGAGAAGGCCTTTTCGGTAGGGACCATGGGGGTCGACAAGAGGCGCAGGTTCGTACCCACCAGATGGAGCATCACCGCTGTAGACGACATAATAGGCAAGGACCTGCTGGAGACGACGAGGTTCAACAATACCATCGACGACTACCGCATATACCAGTGGGAGCAGCTCGACAACCGCTGGTGCATCCTCATGATGCCTTGCACGTGGAGGTACGAGCTGATCGAGGCGTGGTACCCCAACACGACCTGGAACCCTACAGGACGCACTATCGATATAATCAGCGACCACGAATTCTTCGAAGGCCGCAAGGAATATGCGCACATCGGAGGATGCTATTATGCGGCGAGGATGGCGGTCAACGAGCTGCTGATAAAAGAAAGGCGGACCGCCGGCGTGGTGATATTCCGCGAGGCGCATCCAGGCTATGTTATGCCTGTCGGCGTGTGGAACGTCAGAGAGAACGTCAGAGAGGCCCTGCGCACTAAATACTATAGCTACGACACCCTCGACAGGGCCATGGACCATGTGGACAGGGTGATGGACATTCCTAAGAAAACATGGGTTAACAATTCCGGTGTTCTGAAGGACTGGTACACCCAAAGGAGGATCGAGGATTATTACTGACCTCCTTGACTTTACGCCGACCGACGAGTGGGACGGGGTGTTCGAGACCGTGAAATGCAAACGGGCGCTATCTCCGTCAGGCCTTCCCGGGATAGACTATGCTCTGAACCCGTACGGCGGGTGCGAGCACGGCTGCGTCTACTGCTACGGGCCGGAGGTGACCCATACCGATTTCAGAGAGTGGCGCATCGTACGGGTCCGAAGCAACATCGCAGAGAGGCTGGCTAAGGAGGCCGTGAACATAGACGGGACGGTCGGCATAGGGACGGTTACGGATCCTTATCAGTATGCGGAAAAGAGGTTCAAACTGTCCTGCCAGTGCCTGGAGGTCCTAAGGTCCGCCGGGCTGAGGATACACATACACACCAAATCCGACCTCGTATTACGCGACCTGGACATCATCGCCGGAATGAAGGGGGAGGTCGGAATGACCGTCACGACCCTGGATGATAAAATATCCCACATAACGGAGCCGGGGGCCCCTCTGCCCGCCAGGAGGCTCGACGCCTTGGAGAAGCTGACCGATGCGGGAGTTGACACCTATGCCTTGGTGGGCCCTGTTCTCATGTTCCTCGAAGGTAAAGAGGAGAGATTCGTGGATGCGATCGCATCCACCGGTACCGGACGCATGTGCATCGACCGCCTCAACATGCGACCGGAGCTGTCGGCCAGGATGGATCGCATGGGGATAACCGGGTCGATCGCGGCGCTGGAAAAAATACGTCGTCTGGCCGAAGACGCGGGGATCAAGGTCACCGACGTATTTTGAAAGTGAGCCCGTCTCTGACGGAAAGCGCATAAAGGAATATTAGCAAGGATACCGCCAGCGGCGCGGTCAGCACGGCAAGGGTCGTCACGTTCGCGGAACCATAGGCGGTCAGCCTTATGTAGAGGACATACCAGGCAAGATACAGTATCATGCCTGCGGTTAGGTATGATACGCGGACCTGCACTTCACCTCCGCGGTTCATGTATCCGATACAGACGATACCGCCGCCCACTAAAAAGCTCAGAAGGAAAGCAACGTAGGTGAGCGGCGGGAACGGCCACCTGCTCATGAAGAAAACAGGATACAGGAGGGATGCTCCCCCAAAGAAAACTCCGAGATAGACCAGCCACATTCCCTCCATCGAGTCGTAGTTGATCCTGAAGGCGCGCATTCACTGCGTATTTTGCATATCCATATATATCCTTATGCCTGAATAAAACGGACCGCCACGAACGAAAACAAATGCTGGTCAAAAAGGAATAGTTAATATAGAAGAACAAATTTACCGTAACCAAGACAAAGGAGGATAATCCAATGTATGGTTCTGGAAATCAGCCTATAATAGTGCTCAGAGAGGGCACTGAAAGAAACAGGGACAGGGAAGCACAATTCAACAACATAGCGGCCGCCAAAGCGGTGGGCGACGCCGTCAGGTCCACACTCGGGCCCAAAGGAATGGACAAAATGTTGGTCAACACCATCGGTGACGTAATAATCACCAACGACGGCGTTACCATTCTGAAAGAGATGGACGTGCAGCACCCCGCGGCCAAGATGGTCGTCGAGGTCGCAAAGACCCAGGATGCCGAGTGCGGAGACGGCACGACGACCGCGGTCGTAATAGCCGGAGAGCTGCTCAAGCAGTCCGAGGAGCTTATCGACTCCAACGTCCATTCGA
>WOYN01000074.1 GCA_011620825.1 Candidatus Methanomethylophilaceae archaeon
TCGTCTGGGTGGGCACGAAACGCATCTCTGTGACCACGTTCGAGGTGACCGTGACCACATAAACACCTTTTTCTCCCGACTCCTTGATGTTCCTTCCCTGCGGATTTCCTGGATACACCACATAAGGGCGCTCGTGCAACACGGCGCGCTTATGGATGTGGCCCAGCGCCCAATAATCGATATTCTTCGGAATCAGACCGCTAAGCCTGGTGGGCGCGTAACCCGATGTATCCTGGGAATCGACGTCGCAGTGCACGCACCCGACGGTGAAGAGATCGTCCCTCCCGTTGATTTTCATTGCCAGGTCCTCGCTGGTGTTTTTTGAAGTGAAACTGATGCCGGAGATCTCGACGGTACCGCCGTTCTTCAGATCCAGGATCAATTGCTCGGGCTCTCCTCCGAACTCGTAGACGTTCCCGGGCAGAGGAATGCTGTCCTCCCAGCTCGTCGTATGATCATGGTTTCCCCACGCGATGAAACACCGGATGTTCATTTTTTCCAGGATTTCGGCGAAGCGGAACCTGGTTAGAGGAGTTATCGTCTCTTCATCGAAGATGTCTCCCGATATCACCATGAAATCTGCGTTCTCGGAACGTGCGAGGTCGGCTATCCTGGAAAAAGAAGAGAATGTGGACTCCGTCATCTTTTCCGCAAGGTCCCCGTCCCTGGACCTTATTCCCGAGAATCTGCTGCCTAGGTGCAGATCTGCGCAGTGGATGAACTTAAAGTCAGACATGGCCCGCTGTATCGGCACGGAAGTTTAAGTATGGTCTCCCCCGGGTCCGCCGAATATTCCGAAAGTGAGCTGGATGTTCGGCCGTACCTCCAAATATTATATTGGTAATACCATCCAACCCGGGACCGGAAATGGACTGCATCAGAAAGAAAGTGAAGGAGGAGGTCGAGAGGGGCCGTACGGGTTCCGACCACGGATGTCCGTATCATCCCAGTCATTTCATCGGCCAGGACTGCACCTTCTGTTTCTGTCCGTTCTATCCGTGCGAGGACGCAAGGTTCGGGAAGTTCATAGAATCCAGGCGCGGCAGGGACGTATGGGACTGTTCGGACTGTCTCTTCATCCACCGCAGTGAGGTCGCCGGCTTCGTCCTGGACGAGATCAGACGCACCGGTTTCGAAGAATGCGGCGACGAGAGGATGGACGAGATCTTCTCCGATGCGAAGGAGAAGTTCTGGCGCAGGGGCAGGGCGCTGATGGTGTTGGGCGCGACATCCGACGCCGGCAAGTCCGTGACGGTTGCCGCGCTATGCAGGGTCCTTCACAGGAGAGGGTTCGTCACTGCGCCTTTCAAATCACAGAACATGAGCCTGAACTCCAAGGTCACAAGGACAGGTTCGGAGATCGCCATGATACAGGCGCTGCAGGCCCAGGCCGCGGGCCTGAAGAATACAGACTATCACATGAACCCGATACTCATGAAGCCGAAGGGAGATATGGTCTCTCAGGTCGTGGTCGAGGGGAAGCCCTTCGCAGATTACGATGTCTCTTCCTATTATTCGGAGTTCGTCCCAGGACCGGGCAGAGAGGCAGTGAAAAGGAACATCGACTTTCTACTCGACAGATATGATGTCGTGGTGATGGAGGGCGCGGGGTCCCCCGCCGAGATAAACATTTACGATTCAGACATAGCGAACATGCAGGCGGCCGTCATCGCGGACGCGTACTGTTTGCTGGTTGTGAACGCGGAATGGGGCGGGTCGTTCGCATACGCGCTCGGAACCGTCGAGCTGATTCCAGAGAACGACAGGAAGCGTATCAAGGGGATAATAATCAACAATGTCAGGGGGGACACCGGAAAAATGAGGTCCGGGGCTGACGAACTGGAGAGGATGCTGGGGATACCGGTGATAGGCATCGTTCCGCATGCCGATGTAAAGCTTCCGAGCGAGGACTCCGAGAGCTTCCGCAATTCACGCACCGTGGGCACCGGTTCGATGCGCATCGCTGTCGTCAAGTTCCCCCGCATATCCAACTTCACCGACCTCGATCCGCTTTTCCTCGAGGATACGGCCGTGGTCTTCGCCGACAGGCCCGAGGAGTTCGACGGCGCTGACGCGATCGTGCTCCCGGGGACCAAGAACACGATCTCGGACCTTGAATGGATGAAGGAAAACGGGATCGCGGCAAAGATACTCTCGATGAAAGGGAAGGTGCCGATCATCGGGCTCTGCGGCGGATATCAGATGATGGGCTCGCTGCTGTCGGACCCCAAGGGGATCGAGGACGGCAGGCCGTCCGAAACCCAGGGGCTGGGGTTTTTCGATAACGTCACGTCATGGGAACGTTATGAGAAATGCGTGAGGCAGGAACGCGGAAAGATAATCGCCACCGGCGGCGAAGTGACCGGTTACGAGATACATATGGGCGGTACGGAAGTGAGAGAAAGGCCGCTATTCTCCATCGAAGGTTTTTCCGGCAATGCGGACGAAGGCTCGGTCCGCGAGGACGAGATGCTGTTCGGCACATATCTGCACGGAGTGTTCGATACCCAGGACTTCCGCAGATATTTTCTTTCATTCGTCAAGGGCGGGCACAACGCCCCGGAAAGTGTCGACTACAACGAGTACGTGGACTGGAACCTGGATAAGCTGGCGGACGTGTTCGAGGAGGCATTGGATATGGATAAGGTCATGGAAATCATAGGGGCGGTACGATGAGGGTCCTTTTCCTCGGCACATCATCGGGGGCCGGCAAGACAACGGTATCGGCCATGTATTGCAGGTACCTTGCCCGCAAGGGGGTGCGCGTCGCACCATTCAAGGCTTCCAACCTGTCTTTAAACTCCTATGCTACGTCTGACGGGGGAGAAATCGGGATAGGTCAGGCCTTCCAGGCCATGGCCTCCGGGGCGGTCCCCGCCACGGATATGAACCCGATATTGCTGAAGCCCAGCGGCAACGGCAGAATACAGGTCGTGCTCAACGGGATGCCCTATGCCGATATTACGGACGATACGCCTTTGGACATTGGAATTGCGACAGCGGAGGCATGCAAGGCCTACGACAGGCTCAGGGAGAGGTTCGATGCAGTGGTCTGCGAAGGCTCCGGGTCCCCGGCGGAGATAAATCTCCGCGGAAGGGACATAGCCAACGTGGGCATGATGCGCGAAAGGAACATACCTTCAGTACTTGTCGGGGACATAGAGAGGGGAGGTGTGTTCGCAGCGCTTTACGGTACGTGGAAGCTGATCCCGGAGGGACAGCGCGGACTGCTGAAAGGATTCATCATCAACCGTTTCCGCGGCGATCCGACGATGCTCGGGAGCGGCATAGCAAGCATCGAGGAGATTACGGGCATGAAGTGCCTCGGCATACTCCCCTATGCGGACCTCAGGTTTCCCGAGGAGGATTCCCTCTCGAATTCGGGCGGCAGGATGTCCGGAAAAGATGCAAGTTCGGCGTATCTGGAAAATCTGGACTCCCTGATAGCCGAGGCGGAGCGTTGCGGCTTCGATTTCGAAGCGCTGAAGAGAATCGCCGAAGGATGATCATCCGCCGGAGGCGACCTTGATCGCCTGGACGACCATACCGTCCTCGAGGGGCGTGTCGGAAGGGACGGGCGTCCCCTTTATCAGGAACAGGAACGCGTTCGGGAGCAGGCCCATGGAGCGGAAAGCCTCGCCCAAAGTACCTTCGGCGGCGATTTCCGTATTTTTTCCGTACATAGAGATTACGACGCTCACGCCCACATATCGGGGCATTTGATTGATATCCTTTTTGATTGCCGTTTTATAAAACGAACGCTATGCGACCGCCATGAGACCGGTGGCTTTTACAATTTTCCTCACCGTATCCCTAGCCGTACCGCTGACGGTCGGAGACATTGCGGCCGTTGCGCAGGCGATACCCTCGATGGGTTTTGCATTGGAAGCCATGGACCTGTCCTCTTTGACGGTCTCCCAGGTTTTCGACTATTATTCTCCGGTGTATCTTCCTGCGACGGCTCTCCTGATCTTTCTGTACTCGCTGTACAAGCTGATCAGATACTCCAGATACAAGGATGAAGTGGAAGAGGGGCGTAGAAAATGAGCACGCTGGATAATTTCTTTGCAGGCGAGATATATGTTCTCGACACGGAGACCACGGGACTGAAAGGACATCCCCAAGATGTCATAGTCGACATTGCGGTCTGCAGGGTGGATCTGGACAAAGGCACCGTGGATCCGGTCTACTCTTCAGTGGTAGGCTATGACACGTCCGAATGGAATGAATACCGCCGCAATGCCTGGATATTCGAGAACACGGACATGACGCTCGATATGGTCGATGCGGCCCCTCCCGTGCAGGAAGTGGTCGCCGACATAAGGAAACTCCTGAGGGGGAAGAAGGTGACATCTTACAACACGGAGTATGATATGGGTAAGTTCCTATACCATGAACCGTGGAAGATGAAGGACCTTTTCATTGAGTGCACGGATATCATGAAGGCCGCAACGCCCATCTGCAAGGTGCCCAGCCAATATTACGGTAGGCAGTACCAGTATCCCAAGCTGGACCTTGCGTACGAAAAAATAGTGGAAGGGGACCCTGCCGGGATCAAGGGGGTTCAGGAGCACCGCGCGATGTCGGACGCCAAGGTCGCATCGCATATATTGGTGCAGTTGTTCCGCGATAGGGCTTACTCGCCCTGATCCGCGGCGCCGTCTTCTCTCATGCTCTTTTCAACTTCCTTGTTAAGCTTATCGTTGAACCACGTTTCTGTGCGGATAGAAAGGAAGGAGAACAGCCCGCTGCGCAACGCGGTCCTCAGTACGAACAACCAGACCAATGTAAGTCCGATTATCGGAAGGTAATATTCTGCCGGGAACACCGCGGTCGATATGTACTTGATCACGAACCAATCGGTCGCCGGAACGAAGTAGACGCAGGAGAACAGCAGTAAGAGAAGAACAACCAACAGTGTCGGCTTTATGTCCTTGGTGACCTTTCTTTCGTTCACCGATAGGAATCTGTGTATCGGGTGCACTAGCAAAAGCTCCAATATCCCGGCGAGCATGATGAAGAACAGCATAGCATTGCGTGCATTGATCTCCCGGACATCGTTCTCGAACATACCGATCGTCGCGTCCGTTCCCGCCAGGTCCAGCGATTTTACCAGGTCGATGTACGGGATCCCGGCCGATTCGGCCATGGCGTGATAGTCGATGTTTATGAATGTCCCGGTCCCGAAGTAGAAAATTATGTAGATGACGGTTCCGAACAATCCGATAAGGAATGCCGAAGGAATAGCGAAGCGGATCACTTCCGGGAGGACCATGTCTCCATTGTCATCAGGTTCGGCCCAGAGGGTCATCAGGAATGCCGATATGGAAACGGTCAGGAAAGCGTACATCGTGTTCTGGATCGGCAGCAACGGCGCGTTGCCCAGCAACAGCAACGTAAATATGATAAGAAACACCAGAGTGAAATTTCTGGTCAGATAGATCTTGAGGATGTCCCTCATTCCCGTGACCGTCCTCCGGCCCTCCACGATAGCCTTGGGCAGGGCCGCAAAATTGTCTCTCATGAGGACCATGTCCGCCGCTCCGCGTGTGGCGCCGCTCCCGCTTTCCAATGCGATGCCTACCTGTGCGGCCTTAATGGCCTTGACGTCGTTGACACCGTCGCCGACCATCGCGACGTACCTGTTGTTCAGCTTGAGGGTGTCTATGATCATTTCCTTGTGGTCCGGCCTCATACGTCCGAATATGTTGGTGGCCAGTATCGTATCCGTCTTCTCTTGGCCTTTAAGCGTGTCGAGCTCGTCGCCGGAGATTATCCTTCTTTCTCCCGGTATATCTGCGATGCTGAAAAGGGCGTTTACGGTTTCCGGGTCGTCTCCCGATATTACCTTTATGTCGATGCCGTTCTTCAGGAACACGTCCATGGTCTCTCTGCAGTCGGCGCGTACCTCGTCCTCCATGGACGCCACCCCTATGATCCTGAGACCGTTCGGGATGACAGGCTCCTCTCCGTCGAAGAGCCTGCCGCTCCCCTCGCAGAGGACCACGTTCCTGAGCCCCTGCCTCGACAGTGATGTGATGGCCTCCTGTATGTCCATCGTGTCCTCCACATGATCCTTCAGGGTGTCCCAGACCCCCATGAGCACGACATATTCCGTCCCGTCCTTCTCGGTTCGGACGGCGCTGTATTTCCTTTCGGAAGAGAACTGGACCTCTTCGATAAGGTTGCTCTCTTCAGAACCGAATTCGCCTCTCAATACCTCCACTGTGCGGTTGCGGCTTCCCGTGGAGCCCATGAATATCCTGATGAGTTTCCTGGCGCGGTCCTCTTCCATCCTCAGATCTATTTTCTTGAAGACGAGGCGGTTGGTGGTGATCGTTCCGGTCTTGTCCATGCACACGGTGTTCACATGGCTCATCGACTCGACGGAGTTGGACCTCTGCAGAAGTAACCCGGTATCCGCCATGCGGATGGCGGCGATCATGTAAGTCAGGGTTATAAGCAAAAACAGGGCTATCGGAACGACGTCCAGAATTATGGTGGCCGTCTTCAGAAGCTCGTTCGGGGTCGTGTTGGCGCCCGTGACGAGCTTCAGAACGGTGTAGATGACAAGTATCAGCGCGGCAACCGATATCAGCAGCTGTGTGACAGCGGTCGTCTCCATCTGCAACGGAGTTTTTTTCTTTTTATAGATGCGGGCGCTGACGAGCATTTTCGATGCATATGTATCGGAGCCCAGAGCGGTGGTTCTGAAGTACGCTTCTCCAGTCACGCAGTACGACCCGGAGAATATGGTATCTCCCACGCGCTTCCTTACGGGGCTCGATTCTCCGCTCAATGCGGCCTCGTCCATCTCGAGAGAACGCATCTCGATGATTTCGCCGTCGACCAGCGCCTGGTCGCCGGAGACCAAGTGGACAACATCGTCCATGACAATTTCGGACTGGTCGATCTCCCTCTCCGAACGGTCCCTGATGACCATGACCTTCGGCCTCAGCAGCAGCGCGATCTTGTCGAGCCTGCGTTTGGCCTTGATCTCCTGGAAAGTGGATACCAATATATTCAGTGCGATTATGCCCGTGGCCGATATTGCGCTGGTGTATTCCCCGAGAAGGTACAGTGCGATACCCAGCAATATCAGTATTAGGTTGAACCAGTTCAGGAAGTTCTCTATGAAGATATCCCTGTAGCTGCGGCTTACGGAAGACTCTACGGTATTCACCAAGCCTGAAGCCCTTCGCTGATTGACCTCATCGGCGCTCAGGCCGCGGACTGCCATGAGACCTGAACCGAATCCGCTTATAAAATCATCTGTACCGCCGATTCTATCTCATCCCTGGGTATGGGGTGGAATTCGACCCTGTCGCCCAAAGATACGAAATCGATGACGCATGTCGTCGGCCTCTTGTAGAACCCTTCCGCCGCGTGAGCGTAGACGCTGAGCTGAAGCTTATACGCTTCCAGGTTGTTCTTCGAAATATCCGTCTTGTAATCGTGTACCACGGCGTGGTCCGGATAAAGTGCCAGCATATCGATGTAACCGCTCAGCGAGACGTTGATCCCATTCAAAGGCAGGAGGCAATGCGTCTCGACGAGTATCAGGTCGGCGCCGCTGACAGATGCCAGGACCTCCCTTATGGCCGGTATCTCCGGGACAACTTCCCTCGGTTCGATGCCCTTTGCAAGCCCCTCGGCGATAGCATGGACCTTCTTTCCGTACTCCATGCCCTTTCCCGAGACCTCGTCGGCCCCCTCCTCGGGAGAAAGGCCGTTGAAGACCATGATGTCGTGGACACCGATCACCCGGCGGCGCGATTGGAAGGGTGCCAGTTCAGGTTTCTGTACATTGCGCTCCTTTTTATCGGACACGGGGGCGGCGAGAAGTTCCAAAGCCTTCTCGTACCTGTCTCCGGACAATCCGGATATGAATTTGGACGGCCTGTCACCGCATATCATCGTGATATACTGTTTTGCTCTCGAAATCGCCACGAACAGCGTGCGCCGGTCCTCGCTGTAATCTTTGTCTGCGGACGCACGCACGAGCATCGTCTTCCATGAGCGCCCTGTTCTCAGGAAGCCGTCGGCCGATACCAGCTCCCTGCTGCACCTGACGCCCTCCGTCTCGTTGAACGAGATGACAGAGGCATCGCCCCTGGTATTAGGGATGACGCCTCCGTCCAGCTGCGGTATTATAACTATCGGGTATTCAAGTCCCTTCGATTTGTGCATCGTCTGTATCAGAACCGCATCGGAGTTCAGGTCCGCGTCGATGCCGTATGTATTGTGTTCTGCGATATCTGTCTCGATTATCCTGATAAGGTCGGATATCGTCAGCAGAGAAGAACGGTGGGCGGAAGACAGCGTGGTTATTATAGCCTGTGTGACGTCGTTGTTCAGCCCGTAATGCGAGAATATAGAGGATATCAGGTCGGTGACCCTGCGTTTCTTCTTCAGCAGTTCCCTCCTGAATTCGGAGACATCCGGAGGGGGATCGGCGAAGCGCCCCTCACTGTCGGGCCGTAAGATCCTTCTGATATCATCGAGGCTGCACTCCATGTCGGAAAGAATGCCCACGAGCCCCCATGGGTCTTGCCTGTTGTTTATATATTTCAGCCATGCAAGCAGCAGCTTCCCTTCTCTGGTGGACATGATCTCCACATCCCCCTGAAGGAAGGCTTCGACGCCTCTTGCCTTCGCCTCGTCGTAGACGGCGCGGCACATGCGACTGTTCTTGCATATCACGGCAATGTCGCCGTACTTCGGTCTTCGGGTCTCTTCGCCGTCATGCACGGTGTAGTCGCCGGTGACGTAGTCTATGATCCTGGAAACAGTCTCCGCGGCCTGGTCGGAGGACGGCACCTTTACAAACCTCACGTGCGTGTCGTCGCCGATGGCTTCGTTACCGGACGCAAGTTCGGTAACGGTTCCGGAATCGAGCGAGACTTTTTCATTCTCGGTACCCGGGATGCTCAGCACGGCGAAAGAGGTATCGATTATCTCTTGTGAACTGCGGTAGTTTTGGTCCAATGTGAGCCTTGTTA